>JADLHE010000354.1 GCA_020848965.1 Saprospiraceae bacterium | reverse complement strand
GCTTTTATCACTTCTGAATTGTCCACCAGCAGTAGTTCAACCCCGGCATCTGCGAGGTCGAGCGCAGTGAGGGGGAAGTCCACCGGGAAGATGACCGTATCGTTGAGGAGCAGGGCGTTGGCAGCCCCAGGCTCGTCGGGGTGGGTGAAAATCACATCGAAATCGGGGAAATAATCGGGGTGAACCCAAGCGGGGTTGAGCAGCAAGAGGTCGTCAGCCACTTGCGTCACGGCGGACTTTAGGTGCAGGCAGCCCCCGCCCATGCGCACGGCCTCCACGGTATAGCCAAAGGGCTTTAGGATAGCCTGCATTTGCAAGATGGCATCGGCGTTGGTGCGGGCGCTGATGCCGACCCAAAGCTGGTCGCCGATGCGCAGCACGTCACCCCCGTCAAGGGTGCCGGGTGCTTCAATATAGAAGATTTTCTCCCGGTATTGCGACAGCAACTCTGCCATGCTGTGTACCTCTTCCCGGCGGCTTTCAGCACCGGGCCGGGCAATGATGGCCAATTCGGGTAGCACCACTGCGCAGTCTTCCACAAAGACCGCATCGGGGCAATGGGGCAGTTCCTCGGCCAATTCTATCTGGCAACCGAGGCGGCGCAGTGCGTCCACATATTCTTCGTGCTGTTTTTCCGCCAAAGGAATGTCTATCGGCTGGCGGTCGAGGTGGGTGAGCTGGCACTCGTGCATGCGTGGGCTGACGGAACGGGTAATGGCAATCATGGTGTACTGGATGCTGGTTACTGGATGGCGAAGGTTCACATTTTTCCTCAATCAGCCAAAGACAGGTGCAACCCTTCCGACAAAATATGCACCCCATAGGGCCAAGATTGTGGTTTAGACCTTTCTTTGCGAATATTTTCCTGTTTATGAAAAAAGCCTATTTCGTTTTACTGGCATTGGCAGCATTGCCCGTTTTGCTCACCGCCCAGCCCCTACCCTGCGGCACGCCTGCCTCCATGACCAGTTTTTGCGAAGATGCCTGTGTTGTCTGCAATATTGATGGTTTTTCTGGCATTAACGACTCAAATATCGCAGGCTCCCTTCCCGATGATTTTTGCACTTCCACTGTTCACAATGCACAATGGATTGCCTTCCGGGCAGCCAGCACCAATCTCACCCTTTCCATTGATGTTTACAACTGTCAGCATGGGGGGTCAGGGGGCAGCAACAACAACGGGCTGGAAGTTGCCATTTATGAAAGCCTGGACTGCGAAAACTTCACGATGGTCTCCAATTGCGACGGCGACATCCCGCCCAATACGACCCAGAACTTCACCAATACCGTACCGCTGACCATCGGCCAATATTATTTCTTTGCCATGGATGGCAACGGCGGCGATGTCTGCGAATACACCATCCATGTGGTGAGCGGTAGCACGGAGGTTCCGGAACTGAGCAATACAGGCGCTATCACAGGCGTGTTTGATGCTTGCCCCGGCTCGCAATTGACCTATACCACGCCGAGCGTTTTGGGTGCGACGATTTATGAGTGGACCGTGAACGGCAGCATCGTGGACAACGACACTTCCCTAACCTACACTTGGCCAGCCGAAGGCATCTATCAGCTTTGCGTGAAGGCCAAAAACGTTTGCGATGAGGCGCTGCCAAGCTGCCAGTTCGTGAACATCGAAACACTGGAGCCGACGGTCTATGTCGAGCACCTCTGCGGTGGCGACTCCTTTATGGTGGCCGATACGGTGCTCTACCTAGCGGGCTACTACGAGTACCACTATGATACCCCCGCCGATTGCGACAGCGTGGTGCAAGTGACCATCACGGCAGCCCCCAACCGAGTGACGAACCTCGACCTCAATATCTGCGAGGGCGATACGCTCTGGGTGGGTGGCAATCCCTATACCCAAACGGGCATTTACCAAGAAAACCTAACGACTTGGCTCGATTGCGATAGCACGGTGAACATTGACCTTTTCACCATCGTCTGCGAGATACAGGCGAATATTGGTGCTAGCCAAGTCCAATGTTTTGGCGGCTCCGATGGCATCGTAACCTTTACCGTGGAGGATGGTACGCCGCCTTTTACCTACGATTGGTACCGCCTTGGCCAGCCTGGCCCCAGTGGCAACGGTACTTTGGCCGCCATCAATACCCAAGAAGCCATCACGGGCTTGCCCGTGGGTACCTATGTCATCAATATCCACGACAGTTTCGGCAACGATGTGGTGGTGCTCACCGACTTGACGCAGCCCACGCCCGTCACGGTCACGGCGGATGCTTCGCAATATGGCGGCTTCAACGTGGCTTGCGAGGGCGGCAGCGATGGGTCTTTGTTGGCTGCCGCAATGGGCGGGCTGCCCCCCTATACCCATGCGTGGTCTTCTGGCGCAACCACCGACTTGGCCACCGACCTTGCCGCAGGCAGCTACACCGTTACCGTCACGGATGCCGCCTTTTGCACCCTCACGGCCACCTACACCCTCACCGAACCGAACCCGCTGCAATTGGCCGCCCTGTTCAACGACCCCGTTTGCGCTGGGCCTACCACGGGCAGCATCGTGGCGCAAAGCGTGGCAGGCGGCATACCGCCCTACACCTATGCGCTGAACAACAGTGCCTTCGGCGATTCGACGAGTTTCAACAATTTGCCCGAAGGCAGCTACACCCTATCCGTCCGGGACGCCAACGGCTGCCAACTCGACTCCACGGTTTCGCTTGATGCGGCCATCATCCCCGTGCTGGAGCTTGGGGCCGATACCTCGCTCCTGCTCGGCGACAGCCTTCGACTCACGCCCGAATTGGTTTTTGGTGCGGAGCAATACGCTTGGCAACCTGTGGAGGGCCTTTCTTGCACCACCTGCCCAAACCCTTGGGCTTATATTTTCCATGGAATGGGCTACCGCCTGACGGTCACTTCCGAAGATGATTGCACCACCACGGACAGCATCTACGTGGACGTGATTCCCCGCCGCCGGGTCTATGTGCCCACTGCCTTTAGTCCGAATGGCGACGGCATCAACGACCTATTGTCCGTCTTTTCTGGCGGCGAGGCGCTGCGGGTGAAATCCTTCAAGGTTTTCAGCCGCTGGGGCGAGGAGGTATTCGAGTTGAAAGACTTCCCACCCAATAACCCTGGCATCGGCTGGGACGGCATTTGTCGAGGCAAGGAAATGCAGAACGCCATCTTTGCCTGGACGGCAGAAGTGGCGTTCCTCGACGATGAAATCGTGCTGTTGAAAGGGGAAGTGATGCTGGTGCGCTAAGCCCGCCTGTATTTCGTGGCACTTGCTTTGCATTCTTAGGCAAGCGCCAATGAAGACCGCATACTTTTATATATCGGGGGCGCTGCTATTGGGATTACTTCTTTTGGGATTTGGCAGCGCAGCAAGGCTTTCCAGTCATCAGTACTGTAATGGTCGGTTTTCGTATTGCCTAGACTATCCCACCTCGCTTTTCCCGCACTCTTTCATCGCTGCCGACGAGGACAGTCTCCTCTTTAAAACCGCCGACGAACTGAGTGAACTTTCGGTCATTGCCTCGCTGGATTCCGCAAAGCAGGACTCCCACCTTGCCTTCGAACAGCGGCTGCGAGCACTCATTCAAGGGCGGCCATACAATATCCTTTCCATCATCAATGGCGACGACTATTACGAAGTGAATTTCCTCTTCGACGGCCATTGGTACCACCAAAAGGCGGGGTTCTTCCCAACTTATAATGTGCTCTACACCGCAAAAGTGCCCGTCAACCGCACCGAGATGATGATGCGCTTCAAGGAGGAAGTAAGGATTGAGTTTTGATAAAAAACTGAATGGCAATGCTTTGCGTCAACATAAAACTCGTAACTCAAAACTCATAACTACTCCCTATCGCCACGTCACCGTATTATCAAAACCACTGACCTTCACCGTGTTGAACGGAGTGCCCGTTTGCTCGCCGCCCACGTTGGCAACCAGCTCCAAGTCTGAGTTTTTCTCCACGTGCTTTCGGATGTCCACCCGGTTTTCGGGATAGTTCACCTTGCCGTATTTCATGTTTACGGAGAACTCAAATTTGGTGCCTTCGGCGATGCTCATTTCCAGTTCCGTGTATTTCGCATCCACTGAAATCTGGTTGAAGCTGGCGAGCACTTGGTTGATTTTGATGGCATCGTCGAACGATTGCCCCAGCACAAAAGCCTTGCCCAATTTGTCCACCCGGTACTCCGTGTATTTGGAATCAAGGGCCTCGATTTGGCTGGCCTCTCCAATTTCAAAATCATCGTCGAAGACATTGCCGAGTTTTAGCGAAGCCACCGAGTTGAATTTGTATTCCGTGTATTTGGAGTCATTAACGACCACGTCGCCCGCAGCTTGAGCCTCTATCCGACCGTCGAAAACCTTAATATCGGCATTGCCAAGGTTGCCGAATTCGAACTCGGAATACTTATCGTCCAAGCGCAGCTTACCGCCGATATTACCCGTGCGCCACTCCTCGTCGTAGGTTTCGAGCATGAGGTCGCCGCTAACGGAGCCAATGCGGTACTCCGAGTACTTGCTGGATACCTTGGCCGATTGGATGGGGCCGGCATTTATTTCAGCGTCGTAAATGACCCAGTTAGCATTGCCTACTGCACCGAGCTTGGCCTTGCCGTATTTCAGGTCGAGTTTGAACTGCCCGCCAAGGTCGCCAGTGATGAGGTCACCACTGTAGAGTATCACCGCAAGGTCGCCGTTGTAAGCGTCCGTCAGTTCTATTTTGTCGTACTTGTTCGACAGTTTCAACCGCTTGGGGTCGGCCACGAACAGCGTCAACGTCACCTTGAAGTCGCTGATGCCCTTGAGCTTATCGCCATCGCAAAACTTGATGGTGGCCTTGTCATTCACCTTATTCCAGTTCTCGATGCCCATGTTCGTGCGGAGTTCGAGCAGGTCGGCAGCCTCCTTTGTCTCCAAATCCAAGCGACCCAGCATTTCCTCGATGCTGGCCTCGTCCGTGCCGGTGACCAATATCTCGGCCTCCACATGTGTGCGGCCATCCGTCGATTTCTTTACGAACATCGGCCCATGCTCATGGCTGACCTTTAGCTCCTCCTTGGCGTCGAAGTCCTTTTTGATGACCCTTGTGCGCTCCGTTTTTTCCTTCCCAAGGATGCGGAAACTCGGCGGTGCGAAGGATTGCAATATCGCCAAGCCCAATATTCCGAACAGAAAGGCATTAAATCCTTTTTTCCAAAGCTTCATGGTAGTCATTTTTATTGATTTCGTAATTGATTTGCTCTAAAATCCTGATTTTCAGTTCATAATAGCGGATGAGTGTCTCCATTAGTCGCTCCCGCTGCGGCCCGCTGCCGAGGTCACGCCGGGCCTCCTGCACCGAGATTTCCAGTTCGTCCAGCTCCTTCAAAAGACTGGCATAGGTAGCCCGGTCAATGGTGTCCAAGCCGATTTCCTGTTGTTTCTGCGCCACCAATTGTTGCAGTCGGCGCTCATCCTCCGATAGTTCGGGCTGGGGCGCTGCATCGGCCTTCGGTTGGCGCTTTTGGGGCTTTTTTTGCGCTGCAACGGGTGCCTTCGCCGTTTGTACAGTTGCCGTTTGTTGCTCCGCAACAAGGGGTTCCTGCACTGGCTGTTCCTTTTGCTCCGCAATGGGTTGGCTTGGCTTTGGCACTGGCCGTTGGAGCGGTGCAGGGGGCTCGGCTTCGTCCTTTAGGAAAAACAAAAGCCCCCACCCCGCCAGCGCCAGCACAAGGGCAGCGATGGACAGCAATTTCCAGTTGAACCCGATTCGGGCGGGTGGCTTTTGCGTGGCTGTTTCGGCACGAATCTTCTGCCAAAGCGCCTCCTCCGGCACGGCCTCCATCCGGTCAAGCTCGTCCCGGTTGGCAAGGAGGTATTTTTCTAAATCGCTCATGTTAAATGAGTTTCGAGTTAGGAGTGATGAGTTTTGAGTTGGCGGCCCCACTCAAAACTCATCATTCCCCACTCATAACTTCTTTCAAAAGCCTCCTTGCCCGCATGTACTGCGTTTTGGAGGTGCTTTCAGTGATGCCCAGCATTTGCGCCACATCTTGGTGCCGATAGCCTTCGAGCAGGTGCAAGCAAAAGACCGTTCGGCAGCCATCTGGCAGCGTTTTGATGGATTCATGGATGCGGCGGATGTCGTGCGCCCAGGCTGCTTCGTCCACGGCCTCCTCCGGTTCTGGCTGCTGCCCCTCGAAGGCCACCATGCGAAGGCGGTTGGCGGTGCGGAGGTGGTTGAGGCTGGAGTTCACGGCGATGCGCTTAATCCAAGCGCCCAATGTGCTCTCGCCCCGGTAGCTGTCCAGCCGTTGGAACACCTTCACGAAGACCTCTTGCGTGAGGTCCTCGGCATCTTGCCGATTGCCCACGAGCCGCAGCACGGTATGGAACATGGCCCCCACATAGCGCCCATAGAGCGTCCGCTGCGCCGCCTCCTGCCCGGCAAGGCATAGGCGCACGAGGTCTTGTTCCGTTATGTTTTCCGTTGTCGTCAAACTTGGGTGCTGCTGGGTTTTGTGCGAAGTTCATCAAACTTATGCAGGAAGGATGCAGGAAGGGCGGGATGGTTGGAAAGGGAACTGTGTTTTTTTATAAAAACCGACTCAGCGCAGCAAGGAAACCTCTCCTTTGGCCAATTTGACCTTGCCCGTTAGCAGGTCGAGGTAATGTATCCAGTAAACATAGACCCCGGGCTGGAGGGGCTTTCCTTTGCGCTGGCCATCCCAGCGAAGCGGCGTTCCGGCATCTTCGGTTGCCAGGAAGACAGCACCGCCCCAGCGGTCGAAGACCCTCAGGCTTTGAATCGAAACATGGTCGCCATAAGCCTCGAAATAATCGTTGATGCCATCATCGTTGGGGCTGAAAGCATTCGGGACATACAGGCTGCCCACGCATTCGTTGAGCGTTACGTTAACTTGGTCGGTGAGCGTGCAGCCTTGGTACTCAGCCACCAAGCCATAGGTGCCACTGCTGGTAATGGTGCGCTGGTTGCCGAGCAGGCCGTCCGTCCAGTAATAATTGTCAATGCCATCCACGCTTGCTTCCAAACTGACGGGGAAGCCCGCACATTCCTCGATATTGGGGCCGAGCTGTAGGCTGCCCATTGGGAACATTTGCTCAAAGAAACGGACAGCGGCAGTATCGGCAGCCTCACAAAGCCCATTGGTCACGGTCACGCTATAAGTTCCCGGCTCCTGCACCAGCAAGGAAGGGTCGGTGGAGAGGTCGCTCCACGCATAGCCCGTTGCATCGGGCAGACTGGCATCCAGCAGCAGTTCTTCGCCATTGCAAAGCAAGGTATCGGAAAGTGGGTCGAAAGCGGGCGCTGGCAGCACGGTAACGGGCATGGAAAAGGAGTCGAGGCAGCCGCTGTGCTGGATGAGTTGTTGTAGCAGGTAGTCGCCCGCACTGGAAGGGCAGATGCCAAGCGGTGATTGTTCGTTTGACAGCACAGAGTCGGTATTGACAAAACGCCATTGCCAGGTATCGGCATACTGCTGTTGGAGGCCCTGAGGCGCTAGGC
>JADLHE010000353.1 GCA_020848965.1 Saprospiraceae bacterium | reverse complement strand
CTATGCCGTGAACCGCACCCCGGAGGGCTTGGAGGCAAAGGAACTGCTGAACAAATGGCTGAACCATGTGGTGGAGGTAGAGCAGGCGTTCGCAAGGCTGGGCGTTTTGAAGGTGAGGCAGGCGGAGTTCGATGTGATATACGCAAAATTTGCCCCGTGGGGCAGTAAAATAAAGCGGATGGAGCGGGAAATAGACGTGGCCGAAAAGGCTTACCTCGAAAACCTGCACAGCTTCAACCAGGCCAAGCTGCACCAGTACAATATGATGATGAGTGCCAACCTTAAGGTGGTGGACCCGCCCGTTTTGCCCGTAAAACCTGCGGCATCGAAGCGGGCCATGCTGATAGTGGTGGCGTTTTTGGCGGGTTTTATGATGCCGCTCATCGTGGCCATCGTGCTGGAGTTCATGGACGGCACACTGAAAAACCCGCTGCGGGCTTCCGAGGTGGTCGGCTTGGAGGTGGCGGGTGCATTTCCCAAGTTCCCCGAACGGCAAAAGAAGTCAGATAAGATAGACTACGAGTTTATCAAGGAGCGGAGTTTCGGGCAGCTTTTGCAGCAAATAAAGCTCAACCTTCGGGCGCAGGCTCCGAAGGCGGAAGGCCCCCGGCGCATTGCCGTCATCTCCACCCGCAGCAATGAGGGGAAGAGCCACTTGGCCCGTGAGGTGGTGGAGCGGATGCGCAAAGGCGGTGAGAAAGTGGCCTACCTCTTTCCAGAAGCCAGCCAGCCTTCCCCGCATCCCGACGATATGAGCTATGAGGTTGACCACCGTTTTTTCGAAATGAAAAATGAGGCGGAATTGACTGGTAATCAAGGTTTTGATCCCAATGCTTATCAATACGTTTTCCTCGAGTTGCCCGGCCTGCTCACCGAGGCTTACCCGGTGGAGCTTGCTGCGCAATATGACCTCAGCCTGCTCGTAGCCCGCTCGAACCGTACCTGGAACGCCGCCGATGCCAAGGCGTTGGCCACCTTCCAGCAGAGCATCAGCCATACTCCCCGCTTGGCCGTGAACCTGCTCAAACCCGAAACCCTAGAAAACAGCCTCGGCGAAATACCCAAGCGCCGCAGCCGAATGCGCAGATTGGGAAAGAAAATCATACTGTTCGATTTTTCGAAGAAAGCATGATGATTGTTTCATTGTTAAATTGTTTCATTGTTACTCTCAAAACGTGTTCCGATACCATATAGCAATTTAACAATTCAACAGTTTAACAATTTAGCAATTCAACCATGAATCCCTCTATTGACTAATATTCATTGTATTATGATGACTGCAACATTAAACACAACGACACAGCTTCCAAAGCACCTTCAATCCGGCCTTCAATACGCCGAGAACAATTTCCTCGACGAGCATGCCCGTCACCTGCACCTCGACAAGCAGCTATTGCGCAGCCGCTATGACTTGACCGGCAAAAAAGTCCTCGACTTTGGCTGCGGCATGGGCGGCATGACGCTCTGGTATGCCAAGAACTGGGACTGCACCGTGCATGGCGTTGACCTCGACCCGGCGCACGTACAGGTCGCCGAGTTTCTGAAGGAAAAATACAAATTGGACAACGTGGAGTTCCTCTGTCAAGACGTGCTGAAAAAGCCGCTGACCGACAAGTACGACTTCATCGTGCTGAACGACGTGGCCGAGCACATCCCCATGCCAGCGCTGGAGGCTATTTTGGCGCAGCTTCGGGAATGCCTCGCCGATGGCGGCGTCATCTTCCTGTCGTTCCCGCCGTGGCGCAGCCCATACGCCAGCCATGTGACGAACGCCGTGGGGCTGCCGTGGTGCCAGTTTTTGCCGCAAAAAATGCTTTACCGCATGATTGAAAAGAACAACAAGGACATCACCGGGGCCATCGAAGGCGACCTGTTGAGCGCCTACAAGGGGCTTAACCACTTGACATACAGCAGTTTATCTGGTCTAACCAAAAAAGCGGGCCTGAAAACCCGCTGGCGCAAAAGCCATTGCCTGCTCAACCGCCTTCCGGCGATGCAGGACACGAACTTCAGCTTCTTCCCACTGGATTTTCTGGTGACGAAGGAGTTCGTCGAGGTGAGTGCGTAAAGAGCACACATGTAATCCTTTGAAAGGCGCATCGCTGGGCAACTGGCGGTGCGCTGTTTTTTTGTGCCCTATTTCAGTATTTCCCGTAGGGCGGCAAGGTTGGCCGTTTCGTCAAAAATAGCACGGATGGGAATGGAAAAGCCCTGGATGACATGGCTGCGGATGGTGCCCTCGCCAGATTTCATGACCAAGCGTTACGATGAGCACAGCGTCGGAATGTTCCATTATTTCGTCAACGAGATTGCGGCTGTCAATCATGGCTGCTTCGGATTTTGAGCCAAAAGTAAAGCAAAACCGCCAATTTTTCACGCCATTTGCAGCGCCGTTTTCCCTGAAACTTGTTCGCTGGACCTAATCTCGCTGCTGATGCGCTTTGCTACCGCAAGGGGCGACGCCACTGATTTCCACCATGCGAGCGATTTTTCGGACAAGTCCTGCAAGCGGGCCGGGTCGTTCAGCAATGGGGCAACGACGCTTTCCAATTCGCTCCAATCCTCCACAAAAAGGGCAGGTGCGCCTTCATAGAACCACTGCTGCGGCAGCTTATCGGCCACCACCACGCAGCCAGTGCGCATGGCCTCGAACAAGCGGTAGGTCTCCAGCGAGCTACCCCGTGGAGCGAGGCATACTTTTGTGTCCATCATTTCGAGGGAGTACTCGTAGCGGTTCAGCCCTTTTGCAAAGCCATCGAGGATGCGATTGATGATGTTCAGCCTTGGGTTTTTCTGTTGAAAAACGGTCAGGCACTCCGATAGCTGCTGCCGGGCATAATTGCGGGGCGAAGTCATCCACTTTTTGAAGAACTTGGCAACGGGGTTCGTGTATTTTTCGCCTGTGGCGTAAATGGAACCAGCAAAATGCAGGTCAATGGGGCGGTCATTGATAGCCTTAAAAGGCACGATTTCATGCTTGTAATAACCCATCGGGATGGCGAAAAGCCGCTGCCTTGCTGGGTGCATGGCCGAATTGATGGCGTAATTAATTAAATAGGGAATACGGTTGTATTGTATCCATATCGTCTTGAATGATTTAATCACATTATATCGAGATAAAAGCGGCTTGGATAAATAATTCTGAAACTTATAACCATACGTATTCAATACATACCCCACCTTATGGGCATAGAGCGGTGGCCTGGCCCATTCGTCGCACATAAGCAGTGCGATGATGTTTTCGCCATATTCCGGCAGCCGTTTCATGTCACGGGTGATTATGAATTTATAATTGCCGGAGTGCAGTTGTTTTTCCATGTAAAAAGCCAACCGAAACAGGTATTCCAGTCCCACGTGGTCTTTTTCCTCGCAGGTTTGGAAAATATTGTCTTCATCATTGAAAACATAGCGGTCGAGCTTGTCTCTGCGGTGGACGTAACAGGTCATGTCTTGTTGTTGATAAGGGTTGATATGAGTTGAT
>JADLHE010000352.1 GCA_020848965.1 Saprospiraceae bacterium | reverse complement strand
TGAAGGCACAAAATTGATGCGCCTGGGCAACGAAGGTCGAAGCACCGCCACCACGATTCTTTCTTACAGCGTCATCAAGGAATTGCACCATAGTAGATTGCCGATTTCTGAACAAAAGTTGTTGAGTTTCACGGACAACCGTCAAGACGCCGCTTTGCAGTCTGGACACTTCAACGATTTTGTCAAGGTCGGGCAGTTAAGGTCTGCGCTCTACTTTGCTTTAAAAAACGCACCTGACAACCAACTTGATTATGCCACCCTGTCCAATGCTATTTTTCAGGCGCTGAACCTCGGTCAAGAAGATTTTGCCCAATCCCCAAGCCAGTTTCCAGGCAAAAAAATTGAAAACGACAATGCCCTGAAAGAGTATATCATGGTAAGGGCATTGCATGATTTGAGGAGGGGCTGGCGGGTGGTATTGCCCAACTTGGAACAATGCGGCCTTTTAAGGGTGGAGTACAAGTACTTATTGGAACTCTGTGCAGACGAAAACTATTGGAGCAAAATCCCATTCCTGAATGAGATTTCCCCCGAAGAAAGATTCGAAATCATGGAGGATGTTTTGGATTATTTCAGAACCTCCTATGCCCTCCATTCGTCCGATTTGAAGTCTGGGAGGCTGTATGAAATCCAGAAGCGGATAAGGGAAAAACTCAAAGACCCTTGGTCGTTGGGGCCGAATGAAAAAATAGATGACCCCAATTTCCTGCGCTACGAGCCGATAGGAAAGGCCGTCAACTTGTTTACGGCAAGTGCTGGAATCACCAGCAACCTTGGCAAATACTTCAAGTTCATCACCAAGAACTGCCCCGGTATAGTCCTCAACCAAGATGGCTATGTTTCTTTTGTCAGTGCTCTTTTCGACCTTTTGGCCGATGCAGGTTTTTTGCACAAAGAAACCATCAAGGTAGAAGGTCGGCGTGAGTTGGACTTGTTCCAATTAAATGTGGACAGCATTGCATGGAAATTGGGTGACGGAAAAACCGTAAAGCCCGACAACGTAAGGACACGCACCTACAAAGAGAAACTGGAAAAGAAGCCCAATGAATTTTTCAGGCGTTTCTATATGCAGGATTTCTCGAAATTAAAACCCATCATCGGCAGTGAACATACCGGGCAGGTAAGCAACGAAGACCGTATCATTAGGGAAGACAAGTTCAAGCTGGGTGAAATCAGCACCCTATTTTGCTCGCCAACAATGGAGTTGGGTATTGACATAGCGAACCTCAATGTCGTCCACATGCGCAATGCACCACCCAACCCATCCAACTACGCCCAGCGCAGCGGACGGGCAGGCAGGAGCGGACAGGCGGCTTTGGTCATCACTTATTGCTCCAATTTCTCCCCGCACGACCGTCATTATTTTAAAAAGAACCGGGACATGGTGGCTGGTGCCGTAGCACCCCCTCAGATTGAGCTTCGAAATGAAGAATTGCTCGTCACGCATATCAATGCCCTGTACATGGCGGCACTTGGCCTGCACGATTTGAACACGTCCATCGCCAATTTGGTGGAGGTGACCCATTTGCCCGACCTCCCGTTGAAAGATGAAGTGAAGGAAAAATTGAAAGACGGCCATGCGAAGCGGGTACAAACAGTGCTGCAGTCATTCCTGAATGCTATTGAAGACACAAAATCGATTTTGGCGAAAAGCGGCTATACCGAAGACTGGATTCGAATGTCCATTGAGCAGGTGCCGCAAAAATTGGACAAGGCGCTCGAACGGTGGCGGATTATGTACCGGAATGCCGTTCGCCAACGCAATGAGGCGCAGGAAATCTTGAACAACCCGATATACGGCCCCGGCTCGCTGGAAAGGACGAATGCAAAAAGGCTTCAAAGCCAGTCCATTCGGCAGCTCGACCTGCTGGCAAACCAAGAAACAAAAGGGAAAAGCACCCAATTCAGCGAGTTTTACCCCTACAGGTACTTGGCATCGGAAGGCTTCCTGCCGGGTTACAATTTCACCCGCCTGCCCTCACGGGTCTTTTTGGGCATGGGCGACGAAGGGGAATACCTTTCCCGGCCCCGTTTCTTGGCCATCAGCGAGTTTGGCCCCCGCAACGTGTTATACCACAACGGCACAAAATACTTGATGGAACGGATGATGGTGACCGAGGCGGACAACAACCTTAAAAGGGCAAAAGCATCTCGCTACTCTGGTTACCTGTTGATGAATGGAGAAGGCGACAACGAGCTTTGCCCAATTACCCAACAGCCGCTCTCCAACGACAACAACCGTGAAATCTTCACCAACTTGTTGGAAATAACAGAGATGAACGGCAGGCCACAAGAGCGGATTTCCTGCGAAGAGGAGGAGCGGATGCGCACTGGGTTTGAAATCCAAACCTATTTCTCCATGCCGGGCGGCATGAGCCGGAGCGAAGAAATCCTTGTCAAGAGCGGCGACGATTTGTTGCTCCGAATTTTCTTCATGCCCGCTGCAAAACTTTATAAAATCAACAAAAAATGGAAGCGGGCCGTGCAGCCGGAAGGGTTTGCGATGGGCATGCAATCGGGTTTCTGGAAACGCCAAAAAGACGTGGATGAACAGGAAAAGCAGACCGAACCGATTGAATTCATCAAATTGATAACCGACGGCAATGCCGATGCGCTCTATATCCAACCCGTAAAAGCATTGGGTATTACCGAAGCAGGGGTCATTTCACTACAATATGCCTTGAAACGGGCCATTGAAATGGTGTTTCAGGCAGAGTCAAATGAAATCGGGTCAGAGACCTTGGGCGATGTGGACATTCCCAATATATTGGTTTACGAAGCTTCCCAAGGCAGTTTGGGCATCCTCAGCAAGTTTGCAAGGGATAAAGACCAACTCATGGAGGTCTTCAAAAAAGCTTACGAAATCTGTTATTTCAAGGACGGCGAAGACACCCGGCCCGAACTCCCGGCAGCAACCTACGACGACCTGCTCTCGTACTACAACCAAACGCACCATGATATTCTGGACAGGTTTTCCATCAAGGACGTGCTGGAAAAACTAATGGCTTGCTCCATTGAAATCAAGCCACGGGCGCAAGATGAGTACGAAGACCAATTCCTTAAATTGCAAAAGCAGATAGACCAAAGCTCCGCCACCGAGGAAGCTTTTTTGAAGCACCTGCACAAACAGGGTTTGCGCTTGCCGGATGCCGTACAGCCCAAAATGAGCGAAACGGACGGCCTTTTCATTCAACCCGATTTTCTATACGGCAGTAGGATATTGGTCTTTTGCGATGGAACCCCACACGACAAACCGCACGTACAACAAGATGACGTTGCAAAACGCCGTGCCTTGCGGGATGCGGGTTATCGGGTGCTAAGCTGGCATTACAGTGAGCCACTCGAACAGTTCGTAGCCAAATACCCTGATGTTTTTACTAAAGTAAAATAGAGGTTGATGAAATAGTATCAACCTAATCAACCCTTATCAACCTAATTATCAACCTTTATCAACCAAAATGACAACCACCTTCCAACCAGGCTCTTTAGTCAGCTTCCGAAACCGGGATTGGGTCGTCATGCCTTCCGGCGATAGTGACCTGCTGCTCGTCAAACCTTTGGGCGGCACCGATGAGGAAATAACGGGCGTTTATCTTCCCCTTCAGTTCAGGGACGACCTGCCCGCAAAAACCACCTTCCCGGAACCAACGACCGACGACCTCGGCGATTTTCAAGGCTCGAAACTCCTGTTCAATGCCTCCCGGCTTTCGTTCCGCAATGCGGCTGGGCCATTCCGTTCCATCGGCAAATACTCCTTTAGACCCAGGGCCTACCAGATGGTGCCGCTTATCATGTCGCTCCGGCAAGATTTCCCCATCCGCTTGCTGATAGCCGACGACGTGGGCATCGGAAAGACCATCGAAGCGCTGATGGTCGTGCGGGAAATGCTCGACCGTGGGGAAATCAAGCGTTTTGCCATCGTTTGCCTTCCACACCTCTGCGAGCAATGGCAGGCGGAGATTTTGGACAAATTCGGATTGGAAGCGGCCATCATCCGCTCCAGCACCGTGGCAAGGTTGGAACGCCAAATTGCAGGCGACCAAAGCGTTTTTCAGCATTTCCCCTATCAGGTCATTTCCATTGACTATATCAAATCGGAGCAACGTAAACAGCTTTTCATCCAAGAATGCCCCGAACTGGTCATTGTGGACGAAGCGCATACCTGCGCCCGCCCGCAAGGCGCTACCCATTCGCAACAACAGCGCTACCATTTATTGCATACCCTTTCAAAAAAGCCCAAACAAAACCTGCTGTTGTTGACGGCCACGCCGCACAGCGGCAAATCGGAAGAGTTCCAATCCCTGCTGGGGTTGCTGCACCCCGATTTTGAAAACATAGACATCATCCATTCGGACAAAAATACCCGGGAGCGACTGGCCAAGCACTTCGTGCAGCGCCGCCGACCTGATATTGCGAAATGGATGGGCGAGGAAACGCCGTTTCCAGAGCGTGTTTCCTTTGAAGTGCCCTACGACCTTTCCCATGAATACAAGGAACTGCTTTGGGATGCACTGAAATTCGCACGAGGGCTGGCCACCAAACAAACTGGCACAACCCGCCAACAACGCCTGCAATACTGGACAGCCCTGGCCCTGCTGCGGGGCATTATGTCGTCGCCGAGGATGGGCATTTCCATGCTCAAAAAGCGGATGGAAAAAGAAGCAGCGGAGGAAGAAGCCGAAACTTCCATCAATCCGCTGATTGAAAGCGACTTCGGGGAAGAGGGCGACAATGCTCCTTCCGACCTCATCGAAAAAGCGGAATTGAGCACGGTCGAAACCAGCGATTTGAACGATTTGGCCAAGCGGTTGGCCGCATTCGACGGTTCTTCCAAAGACCGCAAGGCGCTGGAAGTTGCCAAACTGGTCAACCAATGGTTGGCGGATGGCTTCAATCCCATCATCTATTGCCGGTACATCAATACCGCCGAATACCTCGGCAGCATCATCAAGGAGTCGTTTGGAACAAAAAAAGACCTGGGCATTGAAGTAGTCACCTCGGTGGACGACGACGAACTCCGCAAGGAAAAAGTGGAGGCCCTCGGCAAGTTCAAGCAGCGTATCCTCGTGGCCACCGACTGCATGAGCGAAGGCATCAATTTACAGGAACATTTCACCGCCGTCATCCACTATGACCTGCCCTGGAACCCCAACCGACTGGAACAGCGGGAAGGGCGGGTTGACCGTTTTGGCCAAAATTCAAAAGAGGTGAGGGTAGCCTTTATTTACGGAAAGGACAACCCTATTGACGGCATCGTGATGAAGGTACTGCTGCGCAAGGCGCAGGAAATCCGTAAGACCATTGGCATCTCCGTGCCGTTCCCCGAAAGCAACCAATCCGTGATGGATGCCGTGCTGAACGCCGTGCTGCTGAACCCGCAAGCTGCCCAAAACTACGGCCAAATGAAACTGGACTTCGGCGAGGACGAAGCCTTTCGGGAGGCCGAGGCCAAGGTCTCGAAAGCCTACCAATTGGCGGAAGAACAGGAAAAAGCGACCCGCAGCATTTTTGCCCAAAATGCCATCAAAGCCCATGAAATAGAGAATGACCTGAAAGAAGCCGACGAGGTCATCGGCAGCGTGGCAACGGTGGAGGAATTCGTCAAGGATGCACTTCGGCATATCGGCGGACAGTTGGAAACTTGGCGCAAGGGCTACCGCATCTACCTGCCTACCTTGCCCTATTCGTTGAAAAGCTTTTGGAACGAAAAAGAAGACTTCGCCGCCATCAGCTTCCAATCGCCCACACCGGAAGGATTCCGCTATATCGGTCGGAACCACCCCTTTGTGGAACAACTTTGTCAAATCATCCTCAACAATTCCCTCGACCGCCAATCGAAGGACAAGGTGGCCCGTGTCAGCGTCATCATCACCGATACGGTGAAGACCCGCACCACGTTGATGGAGCTACGGGTGCGCAACCTCATCTCCAACTTGCGTGGAACGGAAGAACTCGTCGCCGAGGAAATGATGCTCTGGGGTTACCGCAAACATCCCAACGACCGGGACTGGCTGGCACCAGAAGCGGCAAAATCACTGCTCGATGCCGTTCCCAAGGGCGAGCTTTCCCCGCTTGAACGACGGGAATTGCTCGATGAAGCATTGGACGACCTGCGGGTCTGTCAACCCATTTTTGAGGAAATGGGCTACCAGCGGGCGCAGCACCTTATCGAAGCGCACGACCGCTTTCGGGAAGCCGTGGGCGGGCATCGCTACAAAGTGGTGGAACCCGTACTGCCGATGGACGTGATGGGCATTTATATTTTGATACCGCAAATCGCTTGATATTACCCCTGACCCCTAAAGGGGAACCTTAAACAGAAATTCTGTGGGTTCCCCTTTAGGGGGCAGGGGCAAACCCAAAGAAAAATGGCAAGCTATCGCATAGAAGGCAATATCATCTCCTCCGAAATCCTCGACAAAATCGCCAAGGGCGATGCGGGCAAGCAAGCGCCCAAGGACTTCGGGCTGGAACCTTCCGCCTCCCTGCGGGACGAGATAGCCCGTGCCTGGGCGAATGCGAAAGACCAGTACCGCATTTTCCAGCGCCGCCGGGAAACCTTGAAAGAGGGCGACACGGGCGCATCGGAGACCCGCCGCCTATGGATGCTGCCGTTTTTTGATTTTCTCGGCTACCAACTTGCCAATGCCACTGCCGAAACCGTCAACGGGAATTCCTACGCCATCAGCCACCGGGCGGAAAACCTCGACGGCTTCCCCGTGCATATCATGGGCTGCAACCAAAGCCTCGACGAAAAACCCAAGCAGGGACTGCGCATATCGCCACATGCCATCGTGCAGGAATACCTAAACCTGACGGAACACCTCTTCGGCATCGTAACCAATGGCTCGCAGTTGCGCTTGCTGCGGGATGCCAGCCGCCTTACCCGACTGTCGTTTTTGGAGTTCGACTTGGTGCAGATGATGGAGGAAGACCTTTACAGCGACTTCGCCCTGCTGTACCGCTGTCTCCATGCCAGCCGGATGCCCGCCACGAAGGACAGTGGCGACACTTCCTTTATTGAAGGCTACCACCAAGACGCCCTCGACGCTGGCTCCCGCATCCGGGAACGGCTGAGCAAGACCGTGGAACTGACCATCCACGAAATGGCGAACGGCTTCCTGCAACACCCCGCCAACCAAGCCCTGCGGGACTGGGCCGACCAAAGGCCCAACGCCGGTGAGGAACTCTATGCCTGGATGCTCAAAATCATCTACCGCATGTTGTTCCTGATGGTGACGGAAGAACGTGACCTGATTTACCCCAAACCGGAAAACGAAGCCACTCCGGACGATAAAGACAAACACCGCCGCCGTCGCAGCATCTATTACGACTATTATTCCATCCAGCGGCTCCGCCGATTGTCCGAGCGGCGGCAGTTTGCCGAGGAGCGCCACGCCGACCTTTGGAAAGCCATGCGCATCTGCTTCCGGCTGTTCAGCGGCAATAGTTACGGCATGGCACTGGGTATTGCGCCGCTGAATGGCGAACTCTTCGGCAGCCATGCGCTTGGCCTGCTCGAACAGGCCGAATTGGACAACCGAACCCTGCTCACCTGCCTGCGCCGCCTCAACTATTTCGAGAACGAGCGGGGGCAACAGGTGCGGGTCAACTATGGCTCGCTCGATGTGGAAGAGTTCGGTTCCGTTTACGAGGGCTTGCTCGAATACAAAGCTGTCGTGGAAAACCACCGCTTCACCTTCCAGCAAGGCACGGGGCGCTCTTCCTCCGGCTCGCACTATACTCCCGATGAACTCGTACACCCGCTTATCAAGCATTCCCTCGACCACCTGGTAGAAGACAAACTAAAGGAAGCCGACTCG
>JADLHE010000351.1 GCA_020848965.1 Saprospiraceae bacterium | reverse complement strand
TTGTGCGGAAAAACAATTGCCCTAAAAAGCGCAGAAAACTATCGCCTTTTGAGGAAGAAAGGCATTACCATCCGAAAAACGGTGGACGTGATTATCGGGACTTTTTGCATAGAGAATGACCTGCCATTGCTACACGCCGACCGAGACTTCGACCCGATGGAAAAACACTTGGGCTTGAAAGTGGTCTGAAAAACAAAAACGACTTACCTTCGCCCCGCAAAAAAGCAAAACTCAATGTTACCATCTTCCATTATCATCAGCATAATTATTCCCACGTTGCCCGGCAACTTGTGAGGTGCTGTTCTTTTGAGAGGAACGAAAAGCCCCGGCAGGTTGCACTTGCCGGGGCTTTTCGTTTTTCTAATTTTGCCGACTTTTTAAAAAGCAGTTTTATATGTATCGTGAATTCAAATCCTTAAACCTCCCCACCATCGACCAAGAACTCCTCCAATTCTGGGAGTCCAACAAAATCTTCGAGGCCAGCGTCAACCAGCGCCCCGCCGACAATGCATGGGTCTTCTACGAAGGCCCGCCCAGCGCCAATGGCAAACCGGGCATACATCACGTCATGGCACGGGCCATCAAGGACATCTTCTGCCGTTACCAGACCCTGAAGGGCAAGCGGGTGGAGCGCAAGGGCGGCTGGGACACCCACGGCCTCCCCATCGAACTCAGCGTGGAAAAGGAACTCGGCATCACCAAGGAGGACATCGGCAAGACCATCTCCGTGGACGAGTACAACCACAAATGCCGGGAAACCGTCATGCGCTACAAGAACGAATGGGACGACATCACCCGCCAAATGGGCTACTGGGTGGACCTCGACAACCCCTATATCACCTACGAAAACGAGTACATCGAGACGGTCTGGTGGATACTGAAACGCCTCTACGACAAGGGATTGCTGTACAAAGGCTACACCATCCAGCCTTATTCGCCGGGGGCGGGCACGGGGCTTTCCTCGCATGAGCTGAACATGCCCGGCGCTTACCGGGAGGTGACGGATACGACGGTGGTGGCGCTGTTCAGCGTAGTGCGGAACCCCAGTTCCGAGTTCCTCTTCGAGGATGACAAAGAGGACGTCCGCATCGCCGCATGGACGACCACGCCCTGGACGCTGCCCTCGAACACGGCATTGACCATCGGTCACCAGATTTTTTATGTAAAAATCAAGACGCTCAACCCCTATACCCAAGCGCCCGTGAGCGTGGTGATGGCGGAGCCGCTGGTGAGCAAATGGTTTGGTGGCAAAAACCAGCCAACCGTGTTGGAACAAAGCGCCCCTTTCACCGCTAAACAACTCGAAGGCGTCCGCTACGAGCAACTCCTGCCCTTCGGCAACGAAATAGAACCCATGCTCGGCTATGACGGCGAAGTCCACACCGACGCCTTCCGGGTGCTGGTCAGCGACTTCGTGACCACCGAGGACGGCACGGGCGTGGTACACACCGCCCCCAGCTTCGGTGCCGACGACATGAAGGCCGCCAAGGCCAACGGCATTGGTGCCCTCACGCTGGTGGACAAGCAGGGCAAATTCAAGGACTCGGTCGGCGAATTCAGCAACCGTTTTGTCAAAAACTACACCGACGACCCCGACTACGTGAACACCGACGTGGACATCGCCGTGCGCCTCAAGCTCGACGGCAAGGCACTCAACGTGGCCAAATACGCCCACAACTACCCGCATTGCTGGCGCACCGACAAGCCCGTGCTCTACTATCCGCTCGACTCCTGGTTCATCAAGGCCAGTGCCGTGAAGGAACGCATGTTTGAGCTCAACAAGACCATCAACTGGAAGCCCGCCAGCACGGGCGAGGGCCGTTTCGGCAAATGGCTCGAAAACCTCCAAGACTGGAACCTCAGCCGCAGCCGCTACTGGGGCATCGGGCTGCCCATCTGGCGCTCGAAGGACGGCACGGTGGAGAAGTGCATCGGTTCCTTGCGGGAGCTAAACTTAGAGGTGGCATTTGCCAATCACCACCTTGGCACGATGCAGGAGGTGCCGAAGGATTTGCACCGCCCCTACATTGACGACATCGTGCTCGTCGGCGAGGGTGGCGTGGAACTGTACCGGGAACCCGACCTGATTGACGTTTGGTTCGACAGCGGCTCCATGCCTTATGCGCAGTGGGGCTTGGATGAAAAAAAGCTCATTGCCAACGATGACCGTCCGTTCAAAGCGCCTTTTGACAATATGTATCCCGCCGATTTCATCGCCGAGGGCGTTGACCAAACGAGGGGCTGGTTCTATACCCTGCACGCCATTGCGACGATGGCTTTCGACCAAGTTTCCTTTAAAAACGTGGTGTCCAACGGCCTTGTGCTGGACAAGAACGGCAACAAAATGTCCAAGCGACTCGGCAATGCCGTTGACCCGTTCGAGACGATTGCGAAATACGGTGCAGACGCCACCCGCTGGTACATGATTTCCAACGCAGCGCCGTGGGAGAACCTGAAATTTGACCTCGATGGCATTGCCGAAGTGCAGCGGAAGTTCTTCGGGACGCTGTTCAACACCTACAATTTCTTCGCCACCTACGCCAATATTGATAAGTGGACGATGGACGAGTTCAACGTGATGGACTACGCCAAGCGCTCGGAACTCGACCGCTGGGTGATTTCAAAACTCTACTCGCTCGTGGCGGATTACCATGCCGCCATGGACGACTACGAGCCGCACAGGGCCTGCCGTTTGGTGGAGAGTTTTGTGGACGAGCACCTGTCTAACTGGTACGTGCGACTGAGCCGCCGCCGCTTCTGGCGGGGTGAAATGAGCGACGATAAAAATGCCGCTTACCAAACTCTGTTCGAGTGTTTGATGGTCGTAGGACAGTTGGCATCGCCGATTGCGCCCTTCTTCACGGACTGGCTCTACCGCAATTTGACCGCCCCCATCAAGGATATTGCGAAGCAGAAAAACACCCCGCTGCGCCACGACAGCGTACACCTGACGGACATGGGCAAACCCGAGCCGGGCAAGATAGACATCGCCCTCGAAAGGCGGATGGACTATGCCCAGCGCATCTGTTCGCTGGCGTTCAGCATCCGAAAGGGCAACGGGCTGCGGGTGCGTTTGCCGCTGCAAAAACTGCTGCTGCCCGTCCTCGACGAGCGTTTCATCACGGAGGTGGACGGCGTGAAGGACTTGATTTTGAGCGAAATCAACGTGAAACAAATCGAGTACATCACCGATGCCTCTGGGCTTTTGAAAAAACAGGCGAAGGCCAATTTCAAGACCCTCGGTGCCAAGCTCGGCAAGGACATGAAGGCCGCCGCCGAGCAGATTGCACAGTTTACGAACGAGCAAATCAACGCTTTGGAAAAGGCGGGCAAAATGCCCATCGAGGCCAACGGCACGGCCTACGACATCACGCCGGAAGACCTCGTGGTGACCACCGAAGACCTGCCCGGATGGAAAGTCGCCTCGGATGGCCCGCTCACTGTGGCCCTCGACGTGACGCTTACGCCGGAACTGGAGGCCGAGGGCATCGCCCGTGACCTCGTGAACCGCATCCAGAACCTGCGCAAGGACAAGGACTTCAACGTGACCGACCGCATCAACCTGCGCATCGAAAACCACCCCGTGGTAGCTGCTGCCGTGGATGGTTTCGGGGAGTACATCATGGCAGAGGTGCTGGCGGATGGGCTGGTGCTGGCGGATGGCGTTGTGGGCGACTCGGTGGAGTTGAGCGATGAATTAACGATAATGATTGATATAAGGCAAAATTAGCATTCAATTACCATCTTATAAAAGTGCTCAAGCCCCAATGAATATGCGGGGTTTGAGCCTTTTTATTTTAGGAGATACCACTTCCTTCTTTGCGTCACATACACCACCAGTTCCGCATCGCCATCTTTACCGCTGCGCTGAACCACGCTACCATACCCTTGGCGTAATCGAGGCGGCCTCTATTTTCAGGTCAGCAGGGTTTCAAGTTGCGATGAAATCCTATTTCTTTGGTTGCGCTACGGGAATTATCGTCAAAAAGCAAGTTCGTTAATGACCATGTATTTTGCCCAACCAGGCAAAGCTGATTTTATCACGAAAAAATTGGCCCCACCTCACAGCACCTCAAACCGCACCTGCAATTTCAGCGTCAACTGCACCGTCGGCTCCACGCCATAGGCATTGATGACCCGGTCGAACTGCTCCTCTGGCAGCGGGTCGAAATAATAGGTCGTCATGCGGCGGGCGCTGATGCGCACCGGGACGGGCTTGCCGGAATTGGGCTGGTTGAAGGCGACGCTGTTCGTCTCGTGGGCGGTGTACTGGCGGTAGGCGTTCACGGGCTGCAAGGCCCCTTTTTCGTACTTCGTGATCAGCGGGTTGCCCGCATATTTTTTCTCTTCCAACATCATGTACGTCCGCTTTTTTTGGTCAATGATGGACAGCGCCGACGCCTGCATTTGCTGGTAAATGCTGTCTATATTGTCCAGCACATAGTCCACTTTCACGATGTCGTAAATATCCTGCTTGGCAGCGGACAGCATCATATCTTCCAATTGGTTCATGTTGCGGAAAGCCACGTGTACGTTCTTTTTCAGCTCGATGCCCGTCACCCGCTCTTCGGCGGTATTGGCATCCTTCATCTTAAAATCATAGACCCGGGTCTGGGTGATCAAGTCCACGAAAATATCCTGCTCCCGGATGCCCATCCGCAACATGTCCTGGCGGAACGCTTCGATGCGGTCGTTCATGCGGGCATTGGTCAGCTCGGCGGTGGACTCCTCTTGCACCACCCCAAATACGGCGATGTAGCGGTCGGCGATGCCGTGGTACAGTACGTTGGCCTCGATAAGGTATTGGTTCGGTGAGGCGTTGACGGGGGTGCCCAGCGTGGCACCATTGCCAACAGGGTGTACCGGCTCAACGTAAGGCGTGGGGGCTTGCGGGTAATACTGCCCGTTGCCGATTACCTGATTGGCAGCGGCTTGGCCGAAAATTTGAATGGTAGCCAAAACGGCAAGGAATGTGAAAATTGCGCTTTTCATGTTGACGAGATTTTTTGATCATAGTTCTTTGTACAACCAACTGAGTTGATGGAACGAACAAGGGGGCAAGCCCCCTTGGAATAGCTGCCTGCTCCAAGGGGGCTTGCCCCCTTGTCTGGAAACGCATTCAGTTGTACAAAGAACTATAGATTGTGAACTGCAAACCTATCCCTGCATCCTACCCCGTGCAAAAAATCGGCTTGCAAAGCAATTGGAAAGGTTTTACAACTGTTTTACAAGGCGTTTTTGGCCGCAAACGGCCTATATTTGGTTCATCTTTATGCAGGACTTCCACTATTTCGCCATTTTAAAAACATCGGTGCTGCGCAAATTTTGCGAAGCCAACCCGCATTGGCAACGGCCACTGTCGGAGTTTGGCGTGCGGGAAATCGCCCGTTTTCAGGAACTGATGCAGGAGCAGGCGGGCGGGCGAATCAGTGAAAAATGGTTTTATACCCACCTGAAAAAAGACCAGGCAAAACTGCCCCGGGTGGACGTGCTCGACCTCCTCAGCCGCTATGCTGGCCATGCCGATTGGGCGGCCTTCAAGGATGCGCAAACCCCAGCACCCGCCGAGGAAGCGCCCGCCATTGTCAACCAACCTGCACCCCGACAATGGGGACGGGTGGCGGCCCTTTTTGCCATCGGCGCATTGGCGTTTTTTACGCTGTTCATTAGCTTGAGCAGCCTGCAGGCCACGGTGGAAAAAACCTACGAAATCTGTTTCACCGATGCCATGACCCAGCAGCCGCTGACGGGGATGGACATACAGTTGGAGCTACAAGGCGCTGGCGAGTCGCCTACCGTGGAAATGGCCGGGGCCGACGGTTGCCATAGCTTCCGGACGTCCGCCGACCAAGTGGTTTTCACCGTGAAAGCGGCCTATTACCACCCCGATACCATTACGAGGAGCCTAAAAACCGGGCATTTGAAAGAGACCATCCCGCTGCGCCGTGACGATTATGCTTGGATGATACACCTGTTTTCGAGCGGAAAAGTGGCGGACTGGAAAAAACGGCGGGAGCAATTGGGAAAGATGATCGCCGACGATGCCGTCATCTTGCAGGTGGACCCTGCCACGGGCGCCGGGGTGGAGCTGTACAACAAACCCGATTTCATCTCCAAACTGACGCTGCCTGTTTCCAGTTTGAAAAACCTGAAAGTGCTGGAGACGATGTACGACCCATCGGGCAGGATTGAAAAAATGCGGTTTGCGCAGGACTAAAATGTCATTGTGTCATTACTTCATTGGTCATTTTGAGGGCTGCTGAAATTGAAAATTTGAACATGAAAATCAACAGAAATAGCTTAGTCATTGGGGCGGTTTTGTGTGCCTTGCGCTTGGCGGGGCAGTCGGCACCGGAGCCGAGTTCCCACAATGCTTGGGAAACCCAAATGTCCGCCAACAGCGTGGGGGCTGCACAAATGCAGTCGTTCCATCAGCGGGCCGGGCAAAAGCTGCGGGACTTCGCCGACCTGCTCACCCTTATCGCCGACCCGGCGATGGACGAGGCCCTGCGGCAGGAATCCAAGGCGGCGGCATTGGCCCTTTTTTCGGACAAATCGGCAAGCATCCACTGGCATGGCAAGCAATTTACGCTGGAAAGCTTTTTGGCGCAAATCGGCAAATCGGCCAGCGGCACCCAGTTTGGCATTGCCGAATTCAAAGGCTACCCGCCCGGCGGCTGCACCCAACGGAACTGCTCCTGGGACACTGTTTTCTATTGGATGGAAAAAACGCCGAACGGCAAGTCCCAGCAATACCCGGCCAGCATGACGGTCGTTTTGAAAAAGGTAAAAAAGCGGTTTGGTGGTCAGGAAAAGGAAAGTTGGGAGGTGTTTTTGGGAGAGGTGAGGTAGGGGACTGCTCCCAGTTTTCTAGTTGGAATGCCACAAAATAAATTCAAAAACGAATCTCACTTCCGCCTTTGCGTCACATACACCACCAACTCCCGCATCGCCGTTTTCGCTGCTGACTCGGGCATCTGGTCGAGGATGGCGAAAGCCGCTGCGCTGTAGCGTTCCATCGCCGCTTTGGCATAGTCGAGTCCGCCGCTGGCCTGCACGAAGGCAATGACCTCCTTCACTTTGTCGGGCTTGTCGCTGTGGCGCTTGATGAGGTTGATGATATGGCCCTTGTCGCTGCGGCTGGCGTTTTCGAGGGCGTAGATGAGGGGCAGGGTGAGTTTTTTCTCCTGAATATCAATGCCGAGCGGCTTGCCCACGTCGTCGGAGCCGAAGTCGAAGAGGTCGTCCTTGATTTGGAAGGCGATGCCAAGGTTTTCGCCGAAGAGGCGCATCTGCTCTATGACTGCTTCATCCTTCGTGGTGCTGGCGGCTCCAACGCTGCACGCCGCCGCAATGAGCGACGCCGTTTTTTGCCTAATTACATCGTAATAAACCGACTCTTTGATGTCCAAACGTCGGGCCTTTTCGAGCTGCAACAGCTCGCCCTCGCTCATGGCCTTCACGGCCTCCGAAATGATTTCGAGTAGGCGAAACTCCTTGTTTTTCAAAGCCAAAAGCAATCCTTGCGCAAAGAGGTAATCGCCGACCAGCACGGCCACCTTGTTTTTCCAGAGGGCATTGATGGAGAAAAAGCCACGGCGCTCGTCCGATTCGTCCACCACATCGTCGTGGACGAGGGTGGCGGTGTGCAGCAGTTCCACCATAGAAGCGGCGGTGAAGGTGGCCTCGGTGGTGCCGCCGCAAATCTGTGCGCTGAGGAAGACGAACATGGGCCGCACCTGTTTGCCCTTGCGCCGCACGATATAGTACATGATGCGATCCAAAAGCGGCACATGGCTCTTTAGCGCACCTCGGAAGTGCTGCTCGAACTTGTCCAGTTCGTGCTCGATTGGCCGTTTTATCGTATCAATTGAAGACATTTTCAGTTGGCAGTTGACAGTTAATAGTCAATATGCCGGGCGCAAAAGTAGCTTTTAACTTTTGCAATCTTGTTTTGCGACAGTGAAACAGTCGTGTTGATTTTTGGATGTGGAAAAGGCCAGTTTTATACTGCGCAATTTCAACAAAGCACATAGCGCTTACCGGGCAAGGAGCGCACCAAGCCTTTGAACTCCAGGTTCAGCAGCAGCGCCGCCAATTCGCTCTGGCCAATAGCAGTCTCGTAGCTGAGTTGGTCAACGCCCATTTCCTCGTTTTTTTGGAGTAGGTCAACCAGCGTTTTCTCTTGCGCTGTCAGTTCATCGAACAGGCGGCCCTGGGTCACATTGGCCGAAGGCTGCCCATCTTCCCGGCTCCAACGAAGCGCAGTCGCCACGTCCTCGGCGCTTTCGAGGAGCTGCGCCATGTTCTTTTTGATGAGGTAATTGCAGCCTTGCGAAAACTTGTCCTTGATGCGGCCCGGCACGGCGAACACGTCACGGCCATAGCCATTGGCCTGCTGCACGGTGATGATGGAGCCGCCCCGGGTGGCCGTTTCCACCACGACCATTGCATCGCAAAGCCCAGCCACGATGCGGTTGCGCATGGGGAAGTTCTCCCGCTCCGGCCCCACGTGGCTGGCAAATTCGGTGATGATGCCTCCTTGCCGCATCATGTCCATTGCCACTTTTTTATGTTGTGCGGGGTAGATGCGGGCGAGGCCATGCCCCAAAACAGCGAGCGTTTCCAGCCCAGAATCAAGGCTTTTTTTATGCGCCGCAACGTCAATACCATAGGCCAAGCCGCTGATAACCAGTGGCTTGTAGGGAGCCAAGCCCTCCACGATTTCTTCGCAAGCGCTAAGGCCATACGGCGTGGGTGTACGGGTGCCGATGATGCCGACGGTGCGTGGGCCGTTGAGGTCGGCGGTGCCGCTGTAGTAGAGCATGACGGGCGCGTCGTTGAGGTTGCGCAAGCGCTGAGGATAGTCTTTGTGGAGGTAAAAAAGCGGTCGGATGCCGTTTTTGGTCAGGAAATCCACTTCTTTTTCCGCCTCTTCCATGACGGTGGGTTCAAGCACATTGCTGGCAATGGCATCGCCGATGCCGGGTATGCGGAGCAGCTCCGATTTTTTGGTTTCGAAGACTTCTTTAGCGCCGCCGCAATAGCTGACAAGCACCTTTGCGGTTACGGCGCCCACCAACGGAATCTTGGTCAAAGCCACCTTGTAGAGCAGGTCGTTCATTTTTTTTGTTGGGCTATCAAGTTTCTCATAGTTTTGGGTGCTTTTTTGTGAAACAAAGCAGCACCTATTACTCATTGTTTGCGCAGCGCAAACTTAATTCAAACCCTTAAATTAGGATGAAAGGATTGTTATCAAAAGTAGAATACATCGTGATTGGCGTGCTTGCCCTTATTTTCCTGATGTGGACGGCCTCCAAGTGCAACGCCCACAAGGCCGAGGCGCAAGACCAGGCTACCGTGGAGGCGCAAGAAGACAGCCTTGCACAGGCTGACAAAAAGACATTGCCGCCGCCCATTGCGCAGCAACCTGCTGCCCAACAACAGCCTGCTTCTTCGCCGGATACCTATCAGCCGATAGATGGCAGCGCTCCAGCCACGACTACCACCACCACTGCCACACAGCCTGCTACTGGCACTGCCACCACCGGAACCACTGCTAAGCCGGCGGCACAAACACAAGCGGCTCAAACCACCACCAATCCAGATGCCAATCGCTCGAAACTGTACGTCACGATTGACAAGCTGAAAGTGCGGAAGACGCCGGGCTTGAAGGGCGATTTGCTGGGCGAACTGAAGCTCTTCGACGAGGTTTATTATATGGACGAAGTCACCGACTCCAGTTTTACCGTGAACCTAGGCACCGAAAAAGCGACCGAGCCTTATGTGAAAATCAAGACCAAAAGGGGCACCGTGGGCTGGGTCTTCGGGGCAGGGGTACATTATGCGAAAAAGAAAAGGAGCGGTGTGCTGCAATAAATTGCCGCCGTTTCAACATAAGCCGCCCTTATATCGTTAAAATGTGACCTCCGCTCGATTCATCGTTTCAATACCATGCTAAAAATGAAAATCAAGTATTTGGCATTCACGGTCCTGTTTTGTGTAGGTTTTTGCCTAACAGCCCAAGCGCAGGAAAACATCTGGAAGACCTTGGGCAAGGTAACCTACAAAAAGGAATACGACGAAATGCTCGGCTTCAAGGTAGATGTGCCCATTTTCGGCAACGAAGTGCAAAAACTGGACGGCAAGGAAGTAACGGTCAAGGGCTATATCATTCCCGTGGACGGCTACAAAAGCCACAAGGAGTTCGTTTTTTCGGCCTACCCCTATAGCATGTGCTTCTTTTGCGGCGGCGCAGGCCCGGAGACGGTGATGGAGGTAAAAGCCAAAAGCCCCGTGCCCTTCACTGCAGACGTGATTACCATCAAAGGCACATTGCACCTCAATTCCAAGGACATCAACAAGCTAATGTATTCACTTTCCAATGTTGAAATGGTGAAGTGAGCAAACTAATACGCTTCGCAAAGCGTTGTAATTCAATTCGTTAAACCATTTTTAAAAACAAATCACGATGAAAAATTTTTTCAAGAAGCTGTTCGGTGGCGGTGAAGAAGAAGCTGCCGAAACCGCTAGCAAGACTGCAAATACAGCATCACAGACGGCGAACACAGTAAAGGAAGAGGCGAAAGATGCCCTTTCCGACGTGGCCGCAGGCGCTACCAGCTTTTTTAATAAAGCAAAGGAATCCCTTTCCGAAGTCGCTGCTGACATCAAGGAAGGCGCCAGCGAGGTCATGGAAGATGCCAGCAAACTGGCTTCCGCCGCTGGCGAAAAACTTTCCGAAGCAAAGGACAAGGTAGCAGAAGAGTTCACCGAGCATGTCGGCGCACCTTCCGACCTATTGGCCAAGGCCAAGGAATCACTTTCCGAAGTGGCTTCCGACATCAAGGAGACCGCCAGCACCCTAGCCGACGATGCCAGCAAATTGGCCTCTGCTGCCGGTGAAAAGCTTTCCGAAGCCAAGGATTATGTGAAGGAAGGTGTTACCGAAAACATCGGCAATCCATCCGACCTGCTTTCAAAGGCAAAAGATTCAGTCGTTGAGGCTGGCACCAAGCTGAAAGACGCCGCCCAAGAAGAATGGGCCAATGCCAGCGAGAAAATTCAAGACTTGAAGGAGTCGTTCACAGGCAAAGAGCCTGAGGCAGAAGCTCCCAAAGCGGATGACGAGACAAAGGCAGACGCCTGATTTCGACCGCTTTTTCAAAGAATGGGCGTTTCGTGCAGTGTGCATGGAACGCCCATTTTATTTAAAGTTGAGACTACGCCCACAAAGCCAATCGCCCTTGCATCCCCAATCCTTTTTTAACTTAGCCCCTTCAAATTATGCAAACATTGAAAAAAACCTTCGCCCTGCTGCTCGTCGCACTTGCTTATATTGTGCTTTCTGCTGCCAGTTTCAGCAAACAGCAGGCACCGACCATGCCTAATTTTAAGGCCCATTTCGAAGAAAATGCTTGGGTGGACAGCACCTACGCCGCCCTCAGTCCCGACGAGCGGCTCGGCCAGCTTTTCTGGTTGCGGGCGCATACCGACAAGGACGCCGCCTACGAAGCCGCCGTGGAGGAGCAGGTAAAAAAATACAAGCCCGGAGGCCTATGCTTCTTCAATCCAACGGCCAAAGGCACGCCCGAAAAGCAAGTGGAACTCACCAACCGCTACCAAGCCAGCAGCACCAAGCTGCCGATGTTCATCACCATTGATGGCGAATGGGGCCTCGGCATGCGCATGAAAGGCACGGCGATGAGCTTCCCCCGCCAGCTGATGCTCGGTGCCATTCAAGACAATACGCTCATCTACCGCATGGGCGAGCAGATTGCGAAGCACTGTAAACGGGTCGGTGTCAATTTCAACTTCGCCCCGGATGCCGATGTGAACAACAACGCCGCTAACCCCGTCATCGGCTTCCGCAGCTTTGGCGAAGACCCCTACAACGTGGCCGCCAAAGCCTACCAGTACATGCTCGGCATGCAGGACAATGGCGTGATGGCCAGCGCCAAGCACTTTCCCGGCCACGGCGACACGGGCACCGACAGCCACTACGACTTGCCCGTCATCAACCACGACCTAGCCCGGCTGGACAGCATCGAGTTGTTTCCCTTCAAAATCCTCATCCGGCAAGGGGTGGCCAGCGTGATGATAGCGCACTTGAACGTGCCTGCGCTGGACGATACGCCCAACCTGCCTTCGTCGCTTTCGCCGAAAATCGTCACCGATTTGCTGCGCAACAAGCTGAATTTCAAGGGTTTAATATTGACCGACGGGTTGGAAATGCACGCCGTTACGAAGAATTTCCCACGGGGCGAAGTAGAGGCCCGTGCCCTCGCCGCTGGTGTGGACGTGCTGCTGCTACCTGCCGATTTGGAGGCATCGTTCCGCACCGTGAAGCAGTGGATGGCCGATGGGCGCATCCCCGCCGCCAGCATTGAGGCCAGTGTGAAAAGGGTGCTGCTTTGGAAGCACCGCATGGGCATCCAAACCTACACCCCCGTTGCCCTCGAAAACGTGCGGGCCGATGTGAACGACCCTGATGCGCTGGCCGTGAAGCGGGAATTGATTGCGAATGCGCTGACTTTGGCGAAAAATCAAGACAACTTTGTTCCAGTTGGCAGCTTGTCCGCCGGGGCGGGTTCGACAGTGGGCAGTGGGCAGTCAGGGCCTGCGAAATTGGCAGCATTGGCTATTGGTGCAAATAATGGAAATCTATTTCATAAGAGACTAAGCGCTTTTAGCAATATTGAGTTTCATACCTCCGGCAAAGACGTTTCCAGCTCGCTAATTGCGAAGCTGAAAGACAAAGACGCCGTCATCGTCAGTCTGCACGACATGAGCCAGTTCGCCAGCAAAGGCTATGGCCTGACGCAGGACACCAAGGACTTCGTGGAGGCATTGCGCAAGCAGACGAGGGTCATTTTGGTGCTGTTCGGCAACCCATACTCGGCCAAGTTTTTTGAAAACGTGCAGAACCTGCTTATCTGCTACGAAGAGGACGATGAGGTGCAAGACCTCGCAGCACAGGCGCTTTTCGGGGTGTTCCCCCTGCGGGGAAAACTGCCCGTGACTGCCTCGCCCGCACTACCCGCTGGCACTGGAATTTCGACCAAAACGGTGGAGCGGCTGGGCTATGGCGTGCCAGAGGAGGTGGGCATGAGCAGCCGCAAACTGGAGAAAGTGGACGAACTGATGGCCGAAGCCATTGCCGATGGCGCTACGCCCGGCGGCGTGGTGCTGGTTGCCCGGCGGGGCAAAATCGTTTTCAAAAAATCCTACGGCTTCCATACTTACGATAAAAACGGCCACGCCACCGAACCGGACGACATTTGGGATTTGGCGAGCATCACCAAGATTGCGGCCAGCACCATCTCATTGATGCGGCTGCAAGAGCAAGGCAAATTCGACCCGAAAGACCCGGTGGAAAAGTACCTGCCGGAATTCGCCAATACAAACAAAAAAGGCATCCCGCTCGTGGACATGATGACGCACCGGGGCCGACTGACGCCGTGGATTAAGTTCTATGAAAAGACCATCACCCCGGCGGCCAAGCCTTCGCCCAGTTTTTACCAAAACAAACGGAGCGACGCTTACCCGCTGCCCGTGGCAAAAGACCTTTGGCTGAAAGCGGGCTATGAAAAGGAAATTTGGCAGCAAATCATGGACAGCCCGCTGGAGTCGTCGAAGGAGTACAAGTACAGCGACCTCGGGTTTTACATCGCCGGGGAAATCGTGAAGCGGCAAAGCGGCCTGCCCGTTGACGAGTATGCCCGCCAGACTTTCTACGAGCCGCTCGGCCTTCAGACGATGGGCTATCGCCCGTATGAGCGTTTCCCGATGGAGCGCATCCCGCCCACCGAGAACGACGACTATTTCCGTGACCGCCGCATTCAGGGCTATGTACACGACATGGGCGCAGCCATGCTCAACCAAGCCACGGGCCACGCCGGCCTTTTCAGCGATGCCGAAGACCTCGCCGTGCTGATGCAGATGCTTTTGAACAAAGGAAGCTACGGCGGCATGCAATACCTAAAACCGGAAACCATCAGCTATTACACGACCCGCTGCCAAGACTGTACCCGTCGGGGCATCGGCTTCGATATGTTCCAAAAGAACACCAGCTACGAGAACAACCTGAGCAAATTGGCGAGCGATGGCACCTTCGGCCACCTCGGCTTCACGGGCACGGCGGTATGGGTGGACCCAGCGCAGGAGTTGATTTATATCTTCCTCTCGAACCGGACATTTCCGAGCATGAAGAACAACAAATTGGCGAAGCTGAACACGCGGGTGAAGGTGCAGGATGCGGTGTATGAGGCGATTGTGGAAGAAAAGCGTTGAAATCACAAAAGCTGCTCCACCTGCCCACATTCCCTTAGCGTTATTACCCGCCAAGTTTCCAGCAAGTGCTCAACCTCATTTTGCTGCTTAGCGGACATGGCCACCAAGAACACCTCCCGCTCCATTTTACCAAAAATGGCCTGGTCGAAGTATTCCGCCACGTTGCGGTGAAGGTTGGGCTGGAAAAAGCGGGTGGCATGGCTCCAGTTGTCGAAGCCTAGGCTGGCACTGAGGCAAAGGTTGGCCAGGGCGTCCACATCGGCAGCAGAATCGGTGTAAAGCAGGACGGAAAAGGTATGCCAGTTGGACGATTTCAGCAGTTGCAGTTCGTCGTGGATGGGCAGGGTTTTGTGTTGTTGATAGAGCTGTGCTTGTGGCTTGTTTTCCATTAACACCAAATCGCCGTAGCGCCTGCCCGAAGATGGCTGTGGGATGCTTTCGATGACGGCCCTGACGGGGTCAATGCGGCGAGCTGCCACCACTTCGGGTTGTGTGAGGGGGTTCAGGCGCAGCGGTATAATGCCGAGGTCGAGGTTCAACGCCTCTTTGGAGGGCTTGAAATGGAACCCGAGTTGGTTCCAGGCATAGCGTGCCGTTTCCCATTCGGCAAGTGCCGTGGCGGCAATTCCGAGGGTTTCCCAAAGGTTTTCATCAAAAGCATTGTGCTCAACGGCCCGAAGACAGTAGTGGAAAGTGGGCTTCCATTCCATGCGGGAGCGGTAGGTACGGCTCAGGAATGCGAAGGGCACCGACCAATCGGGTGCCATACGGGCCAGTCGTTTGCAAAGCTTCACCGCATTATAGACGTCGCCCCGGCGGTCGTACTCGACCACAAGGCGGTAAAGCTGTTCGGCAGCGTCGTTGTTGAACGGTGAACGGTTCACGGTGAACAGGGGGAGGCAGCTAGCTCACACCGGACGGCGGTCAGGGCGAACATTTGGCCATTTTTTTCCAAAGGTATTTCCCCCTTGGCCAAGATGCAATAGGGAGGGTCACTCAGCCTCCCGTTCGGCCTTTGTTTTGTCAAAAACATCCCGATTGAGGAAAAAGGAAGCCTCACTGTTTTCACCTTCCCATGATGGCGGCTGCGCTTTTTCGTCCGCCTCAATTTCTTCTTTGTACCAATAAGCGGTGAACACGCCCACCAAGGCACCAAGTAGGTGGCTTTCCCAAGAAATCCCCTCTTGATTGGGTAGAATGCCGCCGAGGTAGCCACTGTAAAGCACTGTGACAATAAGGGCGAGGATGATGGATTTCAGGCTTCGCCTAAATATGCCGCTCCAAAAAACAAAGCTCAAAAGGCCATAGACCACCCCGCTCGCACCAATATGGAACACTTTTCGGGCAAAGAGCCAAACCGCAAACCCCGTGAGCAGGTAAATCATCATGATGCTTCGGAAAGCCACCCGTCGGTAGAAGTACATAATGATAAAGGAAAGCACGAACATCGGGGCCGAGTTGGAAATAAGGTGCTGAAAATTATCGTGGACGAGGGGGGCGAACAAAATGCCACGCAAGCCCAGCACTTCCCTAGGGAACACGCCGTAAGCGCCAAAATCGAGGTCGAAAATGACCTCCACCATGAAAACGCCCCACATGACTGCCATGAACTTCAGCGGCAGCCGAAGGCTTCTAAGAATTCTTTGTTTTTGTTCTTGCATGGTGCTTAAATAAGGTTTTGGTGACGCCCTGCGGCAGAATGAGCGATTCTCACGAATGTTAAAAAGGTGGGAAACAGGCAAAAGGTTGAATAAAATAGCGGGTAAAGATAAGCATGCAGCAAGTTTTAGATAAAAGCTCCAGTTTCAACTTTTTGCAAAAACCCTATCTTGCCCCGCATTTGGAGGTGTTATTGATAAAATTCACCTATCCTACCATCTCCGTCAGCAATCAAGCATCTTAATATGAAGAACGCATTTTTTGTACTGATAACCATTTTGGCGCTGGCCGCCTGCAAGGATGAAAAAACCTCGCAACCCGCTGCTACCAATACGCCGCCGCCTGCCCAGCCCGCCGCCACCTTGCCTAGCGTGCCTATCGAAGTGGTGAAACAACTTTGGGACGAGGGCACCCAAGTAGATTATATTTTCTACGATTACCCCTTTACCATGAGCCTTTCCGAAAAACCTGCCATCCAAAATGCGGTGCGCCATATTTCGGAGTCGCCCGCACCGCTGAAGCCAGAATGCAAGCCACTTGGCCGAGTCACTTATCAGGCCAAAGGGGAAATCGTGCTGGAAGGGGAGTTTTTCTTCAGCCAAGGCTGCACCTATTTCGTTTTTGAAAAAAACAGAACGAAGACCTACGCCAATTTCATGACGGAGGAAGCTGGTCAATACTTCAACGCCCAAATACAGCAGGCACTGAAAATGCAGCAGCAAGTACAGCAGCAGACTGGCGGTGGCGCTGCGCAATGATAGCCTTGGCAGTTTGCCTTCTAACCATCGGATTGCATCATTAAAACCATGCGACTAGCCGTTATTGATTGTGGCACCAACACCTTCCACCTACTCGTTGTGGAGATGCAGGCCGATGGCCGTTTTGAGCAGGTTTTCAAGCAGCGACAATATGTGCGGCTTGGGCAGGAAGGGCTTGACCATATCGGGGCCACCCCATTTCAGCGGGGCATTGATTGCATCGCCGTTTTCAAGGAGAAAATGGAGGAACTTGATGTTGTGCGCTACCGAGCATTCGGCACCGAGGCCCTGCGCAGGGCTGATAATGGTTCCGATTTCGTAGCAGCTGTGAAAGCGAGCAGCGGCGTGGACATCCAACTAATTACAGGAAGTGAAGAAGCCCGGCTCATACACCTTGGTGTGAAGCAAGCCGTACCGTTTTTTAAGGGAAAGACCTTGATCATGGACATTGGTGGGGGCAGCGTAGAGTTCATCATCGCTAGTGAAGCAGAGGTTTTTTGGGCGCAGAGTTTCCCGATTGGGGTGCAGGTTTTGTTCTCTCGCTTCCAGAAAAACGACCCCATCTTACCCGCAGAAATCGAAGCTATACATGCCCATTTAGCGGAAGTGCTGGCCCCACTCCACACCGCATTGCGCCAGCACCAAACCCCACTATTGACTGGGGCGTCCGGCTCTTTTGAAGTCGTGGAAGACATGCTCGCACGGGAGCGGGAGCACCCCCTTTTCGCCATCATTTCATTGGATGAATTTTACCCCATCCACACAAGCATCATCACCGCTTCTTTTGACGAGCGCATGAAAATGCCCGGCCTGCCGCCCGAACGGGTGGAATTGATTGCAGTGGCCTTTGTTTTAATGGATTATGTGGTGAAAAATGCTGGCATTCAACAGATTGTCACCTCGGCTTATGCCATGAAGGAGGGGATGCTGCTGGAGATGGGGGCTGATTTGGCTGTAAAGATGCCACACATGGCCTAGTTCACGGTAGCCCAGAGACGACCCAGCACAGAATATCCTTCGGCATGCATGGCAGAATACTACCACCTCTCAGAAATTTTTGTGGGCCAAACACTTGATTGCAAAATATTTGAATATTTATTGTTTTTTATGTATTAAATTTGCTATCTTGCGGCGTCTAATAACCTTTTAAATTTTTCAAGTATGAAAAAACGAACTTTCTTCACTGCGCTTCACTGCGCTATTTACAGTATTGATTTTCACACAGGTAGCGTGTGTGAAAGATGACACTCAAGTTGCCTTATCCAATTCGGAAGCTTTGAAAGAGATGAAAGACTCCCGGACAATAATGGCCGCTTCGAACCCTAATGAGATGCCTGTAGAGGGAGGCGACCCAACTTGTAATTGCGAACTTCAAATCGTTGATGCTTATGTGCCAACTCCTAGCGGTGGTGAGGGAGGTTTTTTAGGGTATTGGTTTAATTGTGATTATTATAGCCCAGGGCAAACGAGTTATGTTTTCGCAGCGCACGCAACGGATTGTATAGAAACTTTACTACCTGGAACAAACGTAGGGTATTATCAAGTACCGACTGGGAACAATCCCACATATCCGGCTCCGACGCCAATTCCAATTGTAGGCACTACTAATAGTTACGATGCATTTTACCCGTTCCTTTACGAAATCCCCGTATTTCAGCAATTTAATATTCAACCAGGAGATGTAATATGGTTCGACAATGAGAACTGTGAACCACATGAATTTACAGAAGAAGGCGGAGATGGCTATATAAAAGTTCGGTTAAGATGCAGCGACAACAGCCCAGCATGTGATGGAGGGCATAGCTACTATAGTAATATTTCTACAATACCAATTTCAATAGATTTTGGTGGGTTTGGCCTCCCTGTTCCAGTAAAACTTGGTGGAAGCTGTGGTTGTCAGCCTCGGCTCTAAGTTAATGGAAT
>JADLHE010000350.1 GCA_020848965.1 Saprospiraceae bacterium | reverse complement strand
TCAATGAGACAGCAGCCGAAACCGACAAGTACAATAATTTCATCTTCAATTTCGGCATGAGCAGCCTTTATTTAGGGCTTGAATACCGCTGGTAACTATTGGTGGTAGGCTTGGTTGTGCACCATTGTTTTGCCACATTTAGGGCAAGCAATGGCCAAGCCAGACCCACCCGCACAGCCGCTTGGGCAGGTATAGTGCCAAACCCCTTTTGCATTCTGGGCAGTTTCCTTATTCTTTAGTGGGCTTTCCACGGGGATGAACCCCGCCGGGACCGAACCTGCATGGTCGTTGCCCCCTTCTTTTGGCTTGATTGGCTGGGGCATGGCCGGCGTTGTATTATTGCCTGCGTGGTAGGCTTGGTTATGTGCCAATGTGGTTCCGCATTTTGCGCAAGCAGTCGCTGAACCAGCACCGCCAGCACAGCCTTTCGGACAGGTATAGTGCCAAACCCCGGCAGCGTTTTGGGCGGGTTCGGCAGCAGCCGCTGCGGGCTGAGCATTGCCGGGCGAGGAAGCGGGGGCAGCCGCTGCGTTTTGTGGTTGCTGTATCTGCTGTACGGCTGCATCACGTGCTGCTTCTCCGTTTCTGTTGCAGGATGAGGAAACTGCGCCAATGGCAATGAGTACGACGCAAACAATTTTTTCGATTTTCATAATGCCTGTTTTTAAAAGAGCGATAAAGGTAAGCACCTTATCCCAAATCAAAACCAAGTCGCTTTATTTGAAAGTCAAATCCTTTACTGTCCTAACTTTGCGGCGGGTTATCCGAATTGCTTCATGTCAAAATCCACCAAAGATAAAATCCTCGACGCCGCCGTCCGCTGCTTCAACCGGGACGGCATGGTGAACGTGCGCCTCCAGCACATCGGCGACGAGGCCGAGTGGATGAGCGTGGGCAACCTCGCCTACCACTACCGAACCAAGGAGCACATCGTGCAGGCCATCTGGGAACGGCTGGTGGCCGAGCAGCGGGTGCTCATGGCCGAGTTCCGGGTGCTGCCGCTCTTCGAGGACGTGGAGCGCTACCTGCGCAGCACGTTTGCGCTGCAACAGCGCTACCTTTTTTTCTACCAAGATACGCTTGAAGTGATGCGGGCCTACCCCACCATTGCGGAAGCACACCGACAGCACCTCGCCTGGCAAGCCCAGCAAATACTGGAAATGTTGCGCTTCAATGCCGCACGGGGTGCTTTCCAGCCAGAGGTGTCAGCGGGGCATTTTGAGCAACTGGCGCACCTTATTAATAGGACTGCCGAAACTTGGCTCTACCACCAGCGCATCCTCGACCTGCCCGCCGACGATTTCGATGCCTTCCGGCAAACGTTTTGGTCGCTGCTGCTGCCCTGCATGACCGAAATGGGCCGCATGGAATATTTCCAATTGAACGCTTTGGTTTTAGGAAAATATTTCTAATTTTGAGGAAATGTAGCGCTCACCAAAGCGGCACAGTCGTTTTGGATTGACTATCAAATACTTATGGTTTTCTTAGACGTTCCAAAAGTTGAAATTCCACCTCGACGATAGCACCTACCGCATGATGCTCCAATCATTGGACAGCCTGCACCTGACCGACGGGGTGGGCGAGGTGCGTGACCTCGATTTCATCAAGGACGACGTCTGGCTCTACGACACGGCAGTGATTGAAAACCTGGAGCGGCGGCGTGGAACTTGGGAAATAAACCTCCTGTTCGCCCACTACCAGCAGCCCTTGAAATTCCTCAGCAGGCGCATCACTTCAGAGACTTGCCCCAAAAAAGCGGCCCTCGTTGCCTCGCTTATGCGGCGGCAAGCCGCCAAAGACCAGCGTGGTACTTTGGTTGTTAAGCTGGAAGACCTAAATTTGCCGGAGAATTAATGTCTGCCATAACCAAAAATAAAATCATAGAGGCCGCCATTCACTTGTTCAATGAAAAGGGCCTCTCCAACGTGCGTCTCCAGCAGATTGCCGACGAGACCGGCATCAGCGTGGGCAACCTCGCTTACCATTATTCCAACAAAGACCTCATCGTGACCTCGGTTTATGAGCGTTTGTTCGAGGAGTTTTCTGAGATTTTGGCCAGCTACATGCTCCAGCCCACCCTCGCCGACATGGAGACCCAGCTCGACCGCTACTTCGAGTTTTTCAACAAATACCGCTTTTACCTGATTGACCTCTTCGAAATCGAGCGCAGCTTCCCCGGCATCATGGAACAATGGCACTCGGCGGTGAGCAAGATGCACCTCCAAATCCGCCGCCGCATTGATTTTTATGGTCAAAAAAAACTGCTCGTCATGGAGCCGCACCCCGGCGTTTACGACCTCCTCACCAATAATATGTGGATGACCATCGTGTTTTGGGTGCCGCAGCAAATACTGAAAGGGCAGCCCATCACCTGCGGCAAGTTCAAAGAAGCCGTTTGGTCGCAATCCTTGCCTTACCTGACGCCGAGCGGCTTGGAGGAGTTTTTCGCCTTGGCGGCCACCCGGTCTGATGAGGCGTTGAATTGAAAAGATACCCCTATTTTGGCATTCAAGGCCATTCTGCAAAAAGCCATTCTCACCAACCATTCTCCTGTATTAAGGCATGTCCAGTTGTCCATTCTAGAACAAAGTTCTGCCAATCGCCTTTTCTTATTTAGACAAAATACCAATAGAAAAAATTTTCTAAAAAAGGTTTTAGAAAATTTTTTCAAATCCGAATCAGGACATACATTTGGCATCGCTAAACGATTGGCCAATCCTATTTGGCCACTACCGTGGTAATACAATCAATTTTTCTGAAACGAAAATCACTTCTCAAATGGCGAATGTACTATGGTTACAAGGAGGAGCGTGCAGCGGCAACACCATGTCGTTCCTCAATGCCCAAGAGCCAACCGTTGTCGAACTCATCACTGATTTCGGCGTCAACATCCTCTGGCACCCTTCCATCGGGCTTGAAATCGGGCATCAGGTAGAGCACCTGCTGAACGACATTAAAGCAGGAAAAGTCCAGCTCGACATCCTCGTTTACGAAGGCAGCATCATCCAAGGCCCCAATGGTTCCGGCACGATGAACTACTTCTGCGACCGACCGATGATGGACTGGGTTAAGGAGCTTTCCGCTGTTTCGGGCTTCGTCGTCGCCATCGGCGACTGCGCCACTTGGGGCGGCATCCCTGCCGTGCCACCGAACCCCAGCGAGAGCACGGGCGTCCAGTTCCACAAAGAGAAAAAAGGCGGCTTCCTCGGTGCCAATTACAAATCGAAAGGCGGCCTCCCCGTCATCAATATCCCCGGCTGCCCGGCGCACCCTGATTGGGTTTCGCAGATTTTGGTTGCTATTGCAACGGGCCGCATCGGCGATATTCAGCTCGACGATTTCCATCGGCCAAAGACTTTCTTCACCGATTTCGTGCAAACAGGCTGCACCAACGCCATCAGTTTCGCCCAAAAAGTGGACGGCGGCTTTGGCAAGCGTGGCGGCTGCCTCTTCTACGAAGTGGGTTGCCGTGGGCCAATGACACGGGCCAGTTGCAACCGCATCTTGTGGAACCGCACCTCTTCCAAGACCCGTGCGAATCACCCCTGCCTCGGCTGCACCGAACCCGGTTTCCCGCACCACGACCTCAAGCCCGGTAGTGTGTTCAAGACGCTGAAGTACCTCGGCTTCCTACCGCAGGACGTTCCTGCTGGCACCTCGAAAATGGCCTACTACATGCGGGCAGGCTTTGAAAAGGTGCTCGGTAAAACCGAAAGCATCACCGGCACCAACAAAGTGCATTTTGAAACATCGAAATAATGATGAATGATAAATGATGAATGATGAATTTGCAAGGCGTTGACTTTCAATGAATTGCTACAACATTCTAAGCTCTTGAGGTTCAACTGGCCAACTACGACTGGCTTCCCCAATTCAACCAATTTACAAATTCAACCCTGTCTGCCGATAGGCAGGCAATTTAACAACTCAACTAAAATGGCTTCATCATACAAGGAACTTAATATTTCGCCCGTTGGCCGTGTAGAGGGCGACCTCGATGTAAAGGTTTACATGGAGGATGGCGTCGTGACCCGTGCGCATACGCAGGCTGCTATGTTCCGGGGCTTCGAGCGCATCATGGCGGGCAAAGACCCACAATCGGGCCTCATCGTAACGCCCCGTATCTGTGGCATCTGCGGCGGCTCGCACCTTTATTGTGCCTCCTCGGCTTTGGATACGGTTTGGAAGACAAACTTGCCTTCTAACGCCTTGTTGCTCAGGGCTTTAGGCCAAGCGACCGAGACTATCCAGAGTATCCCCCGCTGGTTTTATGCCATCTTCGCAACGGACATGGCGAACAAGAAATTCGCCAATAAACCGCTGTACGAAGAAGTGGTGAAACGCTGGGCTGCCTATGTCGGCACCTCGTTCCAGCGTGGTTTGACTGCATCGGCTGGGCCGGTAGAGGTCTATGCCCTCTTCGGTGGGCAATGGCCGCACTCCAGCTACATGGTTCCCGGCGGCGTCATGTGCGCCCCTACGCTGAAGGACATCACCCGTGCCCATGCCATCATGAACCACTTCCGCAATGAGTGGCTCGAAAGCGTTTGGCTTGGCTGCTCCATCGAGCGGTATATGCAGATTAAGACCTGGGACGACATGATGGCTTGGGTCGAGGAAAACGAAAGCCAGCGCAACAGCGACCTCGGTCTGCTCATCAGGGCGGGCTTGGAGTTTGGCTTGGACAAGTTCGGCCAAGGCGTCGGCAAGTTCATGGCTTACGGTACGTACTTGCACAAGGATTTGTACAACACCCCGACTGTGGAAGGCCGCCAACATGCGGTCATCAGCCCCGGTGGATTTTACGATGGCAGCAAATACTACCCGATGAACCACCTAGACATCCAAGAGCACGTCAAGCACTCTTGGTACGCCGATGTGCCAGCTGCACACCCTTGGGACGAGCCACTACCGACGCCGTTGCAGTCACAAAATCTCAACGATACGGACTTCAAGGGCAAATACTCTTGGGCAAAAGCGCCCCGCTACATGGGCCACAGCGCCGAGGTAGGCCCGCTGGCAAGGGTGATTATGAACGCCAATCCGGCCAATGAGAAGCACCAAATCCACGACCCATTGTTCCTCGACGTGATGGACAAAATGGGGCCAAGCGTCTTCACCCGGGTACTCGCAAGGGTACACGAAGCGCCAAGGCTCTACACCTTCATTGACCAGTGGCTGCGTGAAATCAACCTCGACGGCGAGTTCTACGTGAAGCCGACCGAGCGGGACGGCAAGGGCTGGGGCGCTACCGAAGCGGCCCGTGGCGCCTTGGCACACTGGATTGAAATCGAAGGTGGCATCATCAAGAACTACCAGGTGATGGCACCCACGACTTGGAACGTCGGCCCGAACGACGAACTCGGCCATTCCGGCCCCATCGAAGCGGCGCTGGAAGGCACCGAAATCGAAGACCCGCACGACCCCGTGGAAGTGGGCATGGTGGCCCGTTCCTTCGACTCGTGCCTCGTCTGTACGGTGCACGCCCACGACGGGAAGTCGGGAGAGGAATTAGCTAAATTCAAACTTTGATTTGGTAAAGGCTTGTTTTGAAGTAGTGATGAGTGATGAGTTATAAGTGATGAGTTGGGGCAAGGTGTTGATTCTCAATGTATTGCCAAACATCAAATTAAACTTTTCGCCATTGGGCTACTTATTTATGGTTTAACGAATCGAGCAGCCGTTCCGACCGATGGTGTTGGAATGGCTGCTTTTTACATTGATTTTAATGCACAAAACCGCCATCATGGGATTCGGCAACCCCGTCCGCAGCGACGACGGGGTCGGGTGCTACGTCATTGCGCAATTGCAGCAGCAGCTCGGCAATCGGGACGACATCACCCTGCTCGACATGGGCACCTCTGCCTTCGAGGTGCTGTTCCAATTGCAGGGCCACGACCGCATCCTGTTGGTGGACGCCGTAGTGAACACCAACGAACCGCCCGGCACACTCTACAAGCTGCCCGCCGAGGCCGTGGAAGCGCAAATCGTGGACGACCCGCTGGTTTTTCTCCACTCCCTGAAATGGGACCAAGCCCTATCTTACGCCCGCAAAATCCTCCGGGAAAATTATCCCGACGACGTGCAGGTCTATCTCATCGCCGTGGACGATACCCGGCTGGAGATGCAGCTGAGCGAGCCGGTGATTGCGGCAGCGGAAAAAGTGGTTGGGATGATTTTGGCGGAGGTAAATGATTGATTTTTAATTGATTTAAGATATAAGATTACATGATTTAAGATTTTAGATTTAGCACGGCGTCCACCAATCTTAAATCTGGAATCATGTAATCTTAAATCAAATAAATCCAAAAAATGTACTGGCTAAAACCCACCCCCGACACAGCCCCGCCGTCCATCCAATCTGACAGCAAAGTGCGCCTACAGGGCCAGCACCTTTGGCTGGCTGCCGAGGTAGCGCAGGGTGTTTTCGGTGATTCGCACCAGGTCTTTGCCGTGTATTATGACAATCTAAAAAGCCTGCTATTGGCCCCCGTCACCGACGAGACCTTCAAGGCGGCGCACGAATGCTCGATGCTCTTCGTCAAGGTGCGCAACCAGCAGGGCGACCGCACCATTTCCCTGCAAGAACTTATCCTCGACCATGATATTGACGATACCGACCGGGACCTGGCCTACGCATGGGTGCCCGGCCTGACCATGATGCAGGTTAAACTTTGAAGTGAAAGGACTGGACAATTTTTTGATTTCAGATATAAGATGTACGATATAAGATTTTAGATTTTGCGGAGCATGCGCTTGCAACAATCGCAAATCAAATTATCGTCAATCCAATCTTAAATCTTATATCTGAAGTCTTATATCTTATATCAAAAAAGCAAAAAATGCTAACGGTCTTCACCACCCCCGACCACCTCGCCGACATCCAATCCGCCATCGCCAGCCAACCACGACTGGATGAACTGGTGTCGGTAAAGGATTTCCTAACGGAAAAACCGCAGCCGAGCGCCCTGTGCATGGTCGTCGGCAAAAAGGGCATCAGCTTCCCGGTGGATTGGCAGAACGTGATGCCGCCGTTCCTGTTTGCGGAGCAATTGCCGTTTCATCCCGACCTCTTGCTGGGGCTGGTGTTTGCGAAGCTCGGCAACAGCGAGCGGGCGGCGGACATGCTGCGCAATTTCCCGAACGTGGCCGCCGACGTGGTAGCCATCCGCCAATTGATGGAGGGCATGGCGGTGAATCCCGACCGCCTTTCTTCGTACAACGACGAGTTCGACGATTACCGCCTGCTGCACAACCAGGCCATCCTGCGGCACTATGCCCCGCTCGATGATTTTGACGTGCAAAAAACGGCCTATTTCTACGAAGAAGCTTTGCTGGCTGCGCCAAACGACGAGCATAAAGCCTTCACTGCCAAGCACTTCGCCACGCTGCTGACCGATGCGGGGGAGCTGAAAGTGGCCGAGTCCGTGCTGACCGACGCCATCGCCTACGCCCTAAGCGACGACGCCAAAGTGGAGCTGAAATACGCCCGCTGCGCCGTCTGGATGCAGCAGCTCACGGTGCCCTACGACGAGGCATTGCTCGCAAAACTCAAGGAAACGCTCTGGGAGGTGCTGCAAGCCTACGAAGCGCAGGGCCGCTCGCTCGACGCCGCCCTGGTGCTGGTGGATGCTTCGCAAATCGCCAATTTTTCCAATTCTTTTAGCGAATCACTGGGCTATATCAGCCGGGCAGTGGATATTTTCCGAAGGGAAGAACAGCCCGAAATGCTGGCGAGTGCGCAGCTTCGGCGGGGCACTTTGCTCTATACTTGGGCCAAAAACGGCAGCCCGCAATTCTACAAAGGGGCGATGGACAGCCTCCAGGATGCGCTCAGGGTCTTCACAAGGGAGGATGCGCCGGAGACCTTCGCCCAAATCCACCAATACCTCGGCGTCATCTATTCCGAGATTCCCGACGAGGTGAAGAAAAAAAGCATCTGGGCCTCCGTCTCCGTGGCGTCGTTCAACGAGGCGCTCGGTTTTTTCACCAAGGAAAGCCACCCCTACGAGTACGCCGCCGTGTGCAACAGCTACGGCAATGCCCTCACGAAATACCCCGACGCCATCCACTCCGACAATTACGAAAAGGCGCTGTTCTTCTACCAGGCGGCCCTCGAAATACGCACCCCCGCTTATCCCTACGAGCGGGTGCTGACCCTGCTCAACTACCTCGAAGCCTGCTGGTACGCCAACAATGGCGAGGACGAAACCAATCCCGAACGCTTCCATGATATGGTGGTAAAAGCATTGGAAGTGAAGCACCTCGTGGACGACCCCGTGCTGGTGGGGGAGGCGGAGCGGCATTTGGAGAAGCTGGAGAAACTAAAATCTGTACTGACATAACCATGCACGAAATATCCCTCGTCCGCAACATCTTCCGCAGCTTGGAGCAGTCCTTCCCTGCCGAGGACCTGCCCCGTATCCGGGCCATCAAACTGACGGTCGGGCAGCTATCCAATGTGGAGCCACAACTGATGCAGAATGCCTTCGAGGCGGTCGTTGCCACGGATGCTCCTCAGTTTGGCCAAGCCCATTTGGAAGTGGAAGTACTGCCCATCGAAATCTTCTGCGAAGCCTGCAACGCCCGTTCCCGCATCGAAAACTACAAATTCGTGTGCGCCCATTGCGGCCAGCCCAATAATAATGTGGTGCAGGGGACAGAGCTAATGATTGGCGGGGTGGAGATGGACGACTGACCCATTTTAGAAATCTTTTTCTAATCCTTCCAAAAGTTTCGCTGCCCCATTCCCACCGCCTAATTTTGGCGGGTATTGAACCAAAGGAGGTTGTATCGTATGTCAGTTGCGCCTTCGGCGCAACAAATGAATGAACGCAGAGTCACAGAGACGCAGAGTTTGGAATAATTCTCTGCGTCTCCGTGCCTCAGCGTTTAAATTAAATTTTTCGCCGTAGGCGAAAAATCAACTAATCATAGCGCCTCCTGCCCCTAATTTCTCAATTTCCAAATTCATGCAGTCACTCCGCCAACCCAAGTCCTCCAAAAACGCCCGTGGCACCGTCAATTGCGACAACACCACCATGCATTTGCTGCAAGCCAACGACTTCGTGGCCGATGCCATCCGCAAGGAAATGGTCGAGCGCAATATCCTGTTAATCAATGTAGTATCGTCCGCAGGCAGCGGCAAAACGACGCTGATGCAGCAGACCATCCAGCGTTTGGCGGGCAAAATCAACATCGCCGTGCTCGTCGGCGACCTCGAAACCGAGCGGGACGCCGACCGCATCCGGGCCGTGGGCGGCAATGCGCTGCAAATCGTGACCGGGGGCATCTGCCACCTGGAGGCGCAGATGATTTGGCAGGCCATGAAATCCCTCCACCTCGACGGCGTGGACCTGCTCTTCGTGGAAAACGTCGGCAACCTCGTCTGCCCCGCCTCCTTCGACCTCGGCGAGGACTACCGGGTGACGCTCATCGCCACCACCGAGGGCGACGACAAGCCGAAGAAATACCCCCGCATGTTCCTCACAAGCGAAATGATGTTGGTGTCAAAATGCGACCTGCTGCCCTACCTCCCCTTCTCCGTGGACGCCGTGGTGGCCGACGCCCGTGACATCAATCCCAATATCGAAGTGCTGACCATTTCCAGCACCAGTGGCGAGGGCTTGGACGCTTGGTGCGACTGGCTGCTGGCCCGTGTCGAGGAGAAAAAAGCCGAAGTAGCCGCCCTCGCATGACGCAGCGCAGTTACCGCATCCACCTGCAAGGACAGGTGCAGGGCGTGGGCTTCCGGCCCTTCGTCTGGCGCTTGGCACAGGAAATGGGTTTGGTCGGTTGGGTCAACAACGCTGCAGATGGCGTCCATGTCGAATTCAACGCAGCGCCGCAGGAGGCACAGGTTTTCTTTGAAAAAATGCAGACCGGAGCACCGCCGCTCGCCCGCATCCGGTGCAGCGAAATGGTGGAGGCTCCGCCACAGTTCTTTGAAAAATTTGAAATTGTCGAAAGCAGCGCCAGCAGCGAACCCGACCTGCCGCTCACACCCGATTTCGCCCTCTGCGAAGCTTGTGCGGACGACCTCCGACAGCCCGGCAACCGTCGCCACCGCTACGCCTTCACCACTTGCACGACTTGTGGCCCACGTTATTCTATTATAAAACGGCTGCCCTACGACCGGGCGGAGACAGCCATGCAACCGTTCACACTATGCCCCGATTGCCAGCGGGAATACGACGACGTGACCGACCGGCGGTATTTTTCGCAGACGAATTCTTGTCCGGTTTGTGGGGTAAAAATGGCGTTTTACCCCAGCCAACAGGTGTCATCTGTTGGCGGAGACAACGAGACCGCTTTGCAAAGCACCGTCGAAGCCCTCCGCCAAGGCCACATCGTCGCCGCAAAAGGCATCGGCGGCTACCTGCTGCTCTGCGATGCCAGCAACCAAATCGCAGTGGAAACATTGCGCCAGCGAAAGCACCGCCCGACCAAGCCGTTTGCCCTGCTCTACCCCAGCCTCGAAGTTTTGGCAAAAGATGCGGAACTCAGCGAAGCGGCAAAGCAGGAACTCACCAGCCCCGTAGCGCCCATCGTGCTACTGCCTTTGTTGGAAAAACCTGCATCAGGTGTCATCTTCGACCTCGTGGCACCGGGTTTGGACAAGGTCGGGGTGATGCTCCCCTACTCGCCATTGCTGCGCCTCTTGGCAGATGATTTTGGCGGGGTGCTGGTCGCAACGAGCGGGAATCTGAGCGGTTCGCCCATTGTGTTTGAGGATAAAATGGCGCTGGAAAACCTGACCGCCGTCGCCGATTTTGTGCTGACCAATGACCGGGACATCGTCACGCCACAGGATGATAGCGTGGTGACCTTCAGCCCTTTTTACCAGCAAAAAATCATCCTGCGCCGCTCACGAGGGCTGGCCCCCTCGCTGTTCGTGGAGGGTTTGGATTTGCCTTCCGGCAATATGCTGGCGATGGGCGCTTCGCTGAAAAGCACGTTTTGCCGACAGCACCGCCGCAATATTTACGTTAGCCAGTACCTCGGCGACCTAGAAAGCTACGATACCCAGCAGAGTTTCCGCCACACCCTCGACCACCTGACCGCCGTGCTGCAAACCCTGCCCGACACCGTGCTGCTCGATGCCCATCCCGACTATTTCTCCACCCAACTCGGCGAGGAATTGGCGGCAAAATGGGGCGCAAAAACCCTCCGCATCCAGCACCACGAGGCACATTTTGCAGCGGTTTTGGCCGAAAACGGCCTGCTCCGCTCCACAGAACCCGTGCTCGGCATCATCTGGGACGGCACGGGCCTCGGCTCGGATGGCCATATCTGGGGCGGCGAGTTTTTCCTTCGGGAAAATGGGCGACTGCAAAGGATGGCCCACCTCGACAATTTCGACTTCCTCCTCGGCGACAAGATGCCGAGGGAACCCCGTATCTCCGCCCTATCCCTGTGCAAAGGCATGGCTGAAGCGGAGGCGGTTTTGGTCTCAAAATTCAGCGCTAACGAGTGGTCACTGTACAACCGATTGCTCCGCAATGGCAGCAGCTTGCAGACCAGCAGCATGGGCCGCCTTTTCGATGGCGTGGCCAGCCTGCTCGGCCTCGGCGATGTGCAAAGTTTCGAGGGCGAAGCGGCCATGCGATTGGAGCAAGCAGCCACCCGTTTTTTCAAAAAAAATGGCCTGCGCTCCGCCGAAAACTGGTTGGAACGACTTGACCATCAAGGGAATATGCCATTTTCGCCCATACTAATTGGTTTGTTGAATGGGCCAAAAAAAGGCGATTCCATCGAAAAGCTCGCTGCGCAATTCCATGTTTCGTTGGTCAACGGAATCCGGCTCGTTGCGCAGCATTGTAAAGCAAAAAAACTGGCCTTCAGTGGCGGCGTCTGGCAAAACGGCTTGCTCGTTGACTTGTGCATCGAGTTGCTCAGCGGCGATTTCGAGCTGTTTTTCCACCGACAAGTTTCACCGAATGACGAGTGCGTTTCTTTCGGGCAGTTAGTGGCGAGGTGACATCTTTTCGCAGGCAAAATCGGAACAAAATGGCAATTCCCGTTTGTGCGAAAAGATGTCACCTCAAAAGCTGCGTTTCTTTCGGGCAACTCATTCATCATTCATCATTTATCATTCATCATTTAAGAAATGTGTCTAGCAATTCCCGGTAAAATAAAATCCATCGAGCACCAGTACGGTGGATTGGTGCGCATGGCAAAAGTCCTGTTCGGCGGCATCGTGAAAGAAGCCAGCCTCGAAATGTTGCCAGCAGCAAAAGAAGGCGACTACGTGCTGGTGCATGTGGGCGTAGCCATCAGTCTCGTCAATGAGGAGGAGGCGCAAAAGACGTTCGAGTACCTGCGGGAGATTGGGGAGCTTGAGGAATTGATGCCGCAAGTGTGATTTGATTGACGATTGATGATTACATGATTGTTGATATTTGATGTGATGGCTGATGTATTATTGTTGATGGTTGCCATCTACAATAGTACATCTTAAAATCGCCCATTCCATCAACAATCATGTAATTATGTAATCAACAATCGTCAATCAAAAACATAAACAATTGATAATAAATGCTTTCGCATGAAATACATCACCGAGTACCGTGACCCGCACCTCGTCGAGCGCTACCTCGCTGAGCTGCACCGCATCACCACCCGACCGTGGACCATCATGGAGGTTTGCGGTGGGCAGACGCATAGTTTGGTGAAAAACGGCATCCTGCAATTGCTGCCATCGAAGATCACGATGGTGCATGGCCCCGGCTGTCCGGTCTGCGTGACACCGCTGCACTTGATTGACAAGGCGGTGCATTTGGCGCTCGAAAAAGGCGTCACCCTATGCTCCTACGGCGACATGCTGCGGGTTCCCGGCTCGAAGATGAGCCTACTCGAAGCAAAGGCGAAAGGGGCGGACGTGCGCATCCTCTACTCGCCGCTGGAAGCCGTGAAAATCGCCGCCGAGCACCCCGAAAAAGAGGTGGTGTTCTTCGCTGTCGGCTTTGAAACAACGGCCCCGGCCAATGCACTTTCCGTGGTACATGCGCACCGGGCGGGCGTGAAAAATTATTCCATCCTGGCCTCGCATGTGCTCGTTCCGCCTGCTATGGAGGCCGTCTTGGACGATGAAGAAGGCATTATCCAAGGATTTTTGGCGGCGGGGCACGTCTGCACCATTATGGGCATGGATGAGTACTATCCCATCGTGGAGAAATACAAAATCCCCATTGTCGTCACGGGCTTCGAGCCGGTGGATTTGGTACAGGGCATCCTCATGGTGGTGGAGCAACTCGAAAAAGGCGAGTACCGATTGGAGAACCAATACAGCAGGGTGGTACATCCTAACGGCAATCCTGAAGCCCGCAAAGTCGTCGAACAGGTATTTGAAACCAGCGACCGGGAGTGGCGGGGTGTCGGCAATATCCCCAATAGTGGTTGGGAAGTGCGGCCTGAAATGGCGGCTTTTGATGCCAACCTCAAGTTCCATGTTGCTATCGAAAAAGCTGAGGAGAATAAGGACTGCATTGCCGGACAAGTGCTCAAGGGGCTGAAAAAACCGCATGAATGCCCCATGTTCGGCAAGGGCTGCAACCCGCAAAACCCGCTGGGGGCACCGATGGTGTCGTCGGAGGGTGCGTGTGCGGCGTATTATCACTTCTCCCGGATAGCAGAGGACTTGGAAGTTGCAAGTGCTTGATTTTCAAATTCTTTTGATATAAGAAATCAGATGTAAGAGATTAGATATTAGATTGTTTGGAGCACGTGGTACAGGCAAATCTAAAATCTTATATCGTACGTCTTATATCTGAAATCAAAAACCAGACAAGAACGAGAACCCAAATCATGGACAAAATCTCCATCCTCCGTGCCTCCTGTCCCATGCCGACCCTCGACTTCGACGTCATCACCCTCGGCCACGGCAGCGGCGGCTTGTTGATGAACAAGCTGCTCGACAGCGGCGTGTTCGACGTGCTGAAAAACGACCTGCTCGACGAGCGGCACGATGGGGCGATTTTCGAGATGCCAGCGGGCAAAATGGCCTTTTCCACAGATAGCTACGTGGTATCCCCCGTATTTTTCCCCGGCGGCAATATCGGCGAACTGGCGGTGAACGGCACGGTGAACGACCTCGCCATGTGCGGGGCAGCGGCCAAGTACCTTTCGCTTGCCTTCATCCTCGAAGAGGGGCTAACCATGCGGGCGTTTTGGGATATTTTGATTTCGATAAAACACGCCGCTGACCAAGCGGGCGTGAAAATCGTGACCGGCGATACGAAGGTGGTGGAGCGGGGCAAGGGCGACCAAATCTTCATCAACACAAGCGGCATCGGGTCGGTACACCCACGGGCAGACATAGCCATGCGGCGGGTGAAGGCGGGCGACAAAATCATTGTCAGCGGCAATATTGCCACGCACGGCATCGCCATCATGTCGGTGCGGGAGGGGCTGGAATTCGAGACAACCATCGAAAGCGATACCTGCAACCTGAACCATACCGTGCTGGCGCTTTTGGACGAATTTGGCGAGCAAGTCCACCTGCTGCGTGACCCGACGAGGGGCGGCGTGGCCTCCGTACTGAACGAGGTGGCCCGTGACGCCAAGCTCGGCGTGGAAATCCACCAGAAGGCCATCCCCGTCATCGAAGAGGTCTATGGGGCTTGCGAGCTACTGGGGCTAGACCCGCTCTATGTTGCCAACGAGGGCGTTTTCCTCGCCATCGTGGATGCCGCCATTGCCCCCGATTTTTTACAAAAACTAAAAACTCTCGAATACGGCGAAGCCGCCGCCATCATCGGCGAAGTGGTGGAGGCGCACCCCCGGCAGGTCATCATGCACAGCAATATCGGCGGGCGCAGGGTAGTGAACATGCTGGTGGGGGAGCAGTTGCCGAGGATTTGTTGAAGGTTGTTTTGATTGACGATTGTTGATTACATGATTACATGATTGTTGATGGAATGTTGGATGTTCAAAATTAGAATGGCAGATGGCCACCATCATCAATTCCAACTCAACCTTCGTCCATTATATCAACAATCAACAATCATGTAATCGTCAATCATCAATCAAACTGATTTTGCCAGAAATCCTTAATATCACACTAAAAAAAGCCGCCCCGCCCGGTACAGGCGAAGCTGCCGCATTGCCGCCCTTGGCTGCTTCGCAATGGCTGTTCCGGGGCGATGAGGGCAACCCGTTCTTGGCGCCACGAGGGGTTTTTATGAAAAACGGCAGCCTCTTCGTCAGCGATACGGGGCAGAACCGAGTGTTCATCTGGCACCATTTGCCCGAAGGGCAGACACACCAAACACCTGACGTAGTGCTGGGGCAAATGGAGGTGGGCGACACGGGCCGCAATGCTGGGGCGGGCGTCACGGCGTCGAGCTTGCAGTACCCATCGGGCATCTGGTCGGATGGGCGGCGGCTCATCGTGGCGGATGCCTGGAACCACCGGGTGCTCATTTGGCACGAGATGCCGACCCAGCACGGCCAACCCGCCGATGTGGTGGTTGGGCAACCCGCTTTCGGGAGCAATTTGCCGAATGTGCAGGGCATCGGTGCAGCGCCGAGCGAGCGCAGCCTGAACTGGCCCTATGGCGTGTTCAGCGACGGCGAGCGGCTTTGGATTGCCGACACGGGCAACCGCCGCATCCTGTTTTATGAGAAAATACCGACGGAAAACTACGCAACGGCAGACGGCGTCATCGGCAAGCCCTCGTTCACCGAGCGGGACTACGACCACCACGACCCGATTTGGTGCTATTCGGTGAAAATCGGGCCGCAGGGGCAAATGGCCGTGGCCGATACGCAGTACTACCGGGTGCTGCTCTGGCACGATTGGCGCACGGCTTTCCACCAAAAAGCCGACCTCATCATCGGGCAGCCGGACATGGACAGCAGCGGGATGAACCGCTACGGCCTTTATCCCCAAGCCAATTCGCTGAGCTGGTGCTACGACGCCTGTTTTTACAAAAACGGCCTCTTCGTGGCGGACACGGGCAACAGCCGGGTGCTGTGGTTCGAGCAGGTGCCTTCGGCAAATGGCGTGGCCGCCGACAACCTCATTGGCCCCTCCGATTTCCATACGGGCAGCGAGAACGCCAATACGGTTTTCGGGACGGACAAGGCGCTGTACTGGCCGTTTTCGGTTTGTCCTGATGGCGAGCAGTTGGCGGTGGCGGATACGGGGAACCATCGGGTGATTATTTGTAAGTTGTTGATTTAGAAGAATTTATTGACGATTGTTGATTACATGATTACATGATTGTTGATGGGATGGTGGATTGAAGATTTCAGAACTACTGATGTTGTCCATCATCAATTCAATCTCAGAGATTGAACATCACATCAACAATCAACAATTATGTAATCGTCAATCAACAATCAAACTATAAAATGCAAGCAGCCTTTCCTTTGCTCTTCGCCGCCCTAGTCGGCTTCACCCATGCCCTGGAGGCCGACCACCTGCTGGCCGTCAGCAGCATGGTCACCCGGCGGCCAACGCTGCGGCTGGCGGTGCGGGACGGCATCGCTTGGGGTTTGGGGCATACCTCCACCATCGTGCTCATAGGGGTGCTGATGATTGCGCTGCGGGTGGGCATCACCGAGGGCGTGTTCCACTGGTTCGAGGCGGCGGTGGGGCTGATGCTGCTGGGGTTGGGCGTTTGGCGGCTATACAAGGTGCTGAAACACAGGCGTTTGCATCAAAACCACATCGAACACGACCATAGCCACGACCATAAATTAGCCTACGGCGTGGGGCTGGTACACGGTCTGGCGGGCAGCGGGGCGCTGGTGCTGCTGGTGATGACCCGCATGACGGGCAGCATGGAGGCGCTGAGTTACTTGCTCATTTTCGGGCTGGGGTCGGTGGTGGGTATGGCGATGGCGTCGAGCGTTTTCCACCTGCCATTTTCGAGAAAGTTGGCGTCGAGCATGGCGCTGCAACTCGGCCTGACGGTGCTTTCCTCCGTACTTTGCATGGGCTTTGGGGCGAAATTGGTCTATGAAAACTTGCTCGTATGACGCCTAAAGAACTGCTAATCAACGCCTTGCAATCCCACAACATCCAAGTGCTGGCCGACCGGGGCAAGTTCCTCGACCTCGAAAAAGACTATACCGTGGAGGTGGAAGCCAATGGCATTTACAAGCTGCTGTGGCTAGGAAAGGTGGTTGCACCGTTCGGGGATTTGGAGAAATTGTGTGAATTTGTGAAAATGTGAACCCATGCCAAACTCAAAACGAGAACTCGCCGTCGTAGCCCTCTCCGCTGCCGAGAGCAGTCCTGGGCATTTTGCCTTGATTTTGGAGGACGTGGAGACCCGCCGCCGAATCCCTGTCGTCATTGGGCAGGCGGAGGCGCAGTCCATCGCCGTGTGCATGGAGCGGATGCAGCCCGCCCGGCCACTGACGCATGATTTGTACAAAACAACCTTGGAAGCATTGGGGGGAACCTTGAAAGAAGTGCTGATTCACAGCGTTAAAGGCGGCGTTTTTCATGCAAAACTCTTCATTGAAAAGGCGGACAAAACCCTGCTAGAACTCGACGCCCGCACCTCCGACGCCATTGCTATTGCGCTGCGGATGGGTGCGCCCATTTATGCCTTTGAAAATGTAGTGGAAGAAGCGGGTCTAATGGCGGAGGTGTTTTTCGGTAAAAACCGCAAATCGCTCTCCGAGTACACACTCCCAGAACTGGAAGAATTGCTGCGCCGGGTACTCGAAAAAGAAGACTACGAAAGCGCCGTGCGCATCCGGGATTTCATCGAAAAACGGAAAAACGCAGACGGCGATTAGTCTTTTTTCACATCGCTTGCCATCCTGCGCACCTCGTCTGCCCGTGGCTGGAACACGATTTCGATGCGGCGGTTTTGTGAGCGGCCATCTTCCGTCTCGTTACTGGCACGTGGCTCAAAATCAGAGCGGCCAGCGGCGGTGATTTGGCTGCCATTCACATAAAAATCACGGGTGAGCACATCGCTGACGGCTACTGCACGGCTGGTGCTGAAATCGAGGCGGCTTTGGAAACCCTTGTAGCCCGATTGGCTGTCGGAATGACCGATGACCTGCACTTGCAGCTCAGGGTGGTTGTTGAGCACCTTGGCAATTTTCTCCAAAACAGCGTTGGCACTGCGTGCCAATTGGTCGGTGCTGGGCCGGAAAAGCTGTTTTTCAGAAATGCCCAAATAGCCTTTATAATCCTTGTGGTCGAGGTAAAAATCGGCCGCTGGAAGGTTGGCCAAGGCTTCCCGAAACTCGACTGATATGGCGTCAATGCTGCCTTCTTGCTTTTGCAACGCAATGCCAAAATTCTGGATAAGCTGTTCTTTGTCAGCCAATTGTGAATCCCGCTTGCGCACTTCTTCGTTCAGCGATTGCTGGGTGTTGGACGACTGGCTGTTGAGCCGCTCGATTTCTTTTTCCAATTTTTTTATCTCCAGCACCTGCTTGTCGTAAATGGTGGTCAATCCGTTGGCCTCGCCTGTTTTCTCGGCAAGGTTGAGTTTTAATTGGCCGATTTCACGGTTCAGTTCCAAGTTTCGGACGTTGAGGAAATGTGTCAAGCTGTCCCGATTGGCCAGTTCGGCCCTGAATTTTTTCTTGCCAACGCAGGCGGTGTTTGTAGCGAAAATCGTCACGAGGATGGACGCCCCAATAAGGTAAACCTGTTTGCTCATTTCGAAAAGTTTGACTTTTGCCTAAAAAACAAACCTGCCAGCGATGACTTCACTGGCAGGTTTGCGTGTGTGCTTGATTTCAATTATTGCAGCCTGAAACTAGCAGCGCCCAACAGCCCAATATCGGTATAAACCGCTACCCGATAGAAGCCGGATTTGAGTTTATCCTCCAGTTCGTAATTGAATGTAAGGCGTTGATTTTCAACAATGTCTGTGTCTTTTTGCTGCACCGCAATGATGTCCTGCACTTGCCCATTCACGGTTACTTGCGCCTGGATGGGCTTGCTGTTTTTTACAGGAGTGCCCTTGTCGTCGGTGATGACGAGGTAAAGCGGCCGCAGCCCTTGGAACTGTTTTTTCACTTCCATCAAATCAAAGCTGACCAGCACCCGGCGGGCACGGCCTGCCTTGGCGGTAGCTTTCGGTTTCTTGCGCTCCACTTCCACCCGGAAGGCGCTTGCCTTGAAATTGGCAAGGGTGAGCTTTTTCATTTCATCCTGAATGGTCTTGTTCAAGGTGGCCAGGGCCTCGTTTTCCGATTTGGCACTGGCCAGGTCGGTCGTGAGCTGTCCGGTGACGGTGCGGAGGCTGTCGTTTTGCGCCTGCAAGCCTGCGATATTGCCTTCGAGGCGCAGCTTTGTTTTCAGCAATTCCTCAATCTGTGCCTTTAGGCTGGCGTTTTCGTTGGCGCTTTGCTTCTTGATTTTGGTAATGGCGGCGCTTTGCGAAGCAATGGTCGTCTCTGCGTTGTCCACCTTGCCTTGCAGGCTTTTGTTCTCTTCGGAGAGGGCAGTATAAGCCTGTTCGAGGCTGTCCACCTGTTGTTGGAGGTCGTCACGCAGCGAGGTCAGGTCGCCAACTTGCCCGGTGAGCGATTCTTTTTCAGCTGACAATGCCTTGTTTGCTGTGCTCAGGTTATAGCCCCAATAGCCGAGCCCAAGCAGGCCGAGCAGTAGGAGGATGACGAGGATAAGCAAGCCTTTTTTTGCGTCCATAGTTGATGATTGTTGAATTATGTAAATTGCTTGATTGTTGGAGGAGCAGGTAGCCTAAATGGCTTCCCCTAGCTAATTAAAGCAAAAATAGCCCAGTTGTTGTGCTGGGCAAGTAAAGTACCACGTTTTTCACCGTTTTTTAATAAAAATCAAAAAGCCAAGAAGGCATCCACCTGTTTTTCGATGGCCTTGAGGGTGCCGGGGTCGGTGATGTTGCCGTCTTCGTCCACCAGTTTTTCGATGCTGGAAATGGGAAGGATTTGCGGCAGCACCAAAGTGCCGACGTGGTGCAGGATGCCCGTGAGGTGATCAATACCCCGAAGGTTGCCCGCCCGGCCAGTGGCCACGCCGACGAGGGCCGCTTTTTTGCCGGAAAATGTGGGCTTGTATTCCCGAATGGAACAAGCGTCGAGGAAGAGCTTTAAGGCTCCGGGGAAGCCGCCGTTGTATTCAGGAATGACGTAAACAAATTTCGTGGCGGGCAGCATGTACTCGTCTTGAAGGGCCGCCAAACTGGGCGTTTGCTGGCCTTTTTCGTACATATCGGCATGGAACCAATCGTGCGGGATGTCCTCCAATGCGAGGAGTTTGACAGGTTCGCTGGCCTTGGCGGTCAAGAGGTGGTAATAGTGCTTCGCAAAATGGAGTGCCTCGCTGTGCTTACGGTTGGTGCCGGATATGACGGTTATCATGTTTGAAGGAAAAAAGTAAAAAATAAAAAGGGAAAAGCAAGAACTAGGAAAGCCCCGCCTTTCTTTGATTTTTCCTCCCTCAAACAATGAATTGGAGCAATGGTTTTGCCAAGCACCTCAAACGATTCAAACAAACCAACCCAAAATCACCATTCCAAGCCCGGATAGGCCCGTTGCAAGAACTGCATTTCGGCGAGGATGAAGCCGAGGTGCTCGGAGTGGCTGCCGTCCTTGCCACCCGATTGCATCCAAGCACCAACAGGCGCAGTGACATTGGCGGCTGCGAGCACTTCCGTCATTTTGGCTTCAATTTCTGTTTTAAGCTGGGTTAAATTGGGGCAGATGCCTTGTACGGTCAGTGCTTGCTCAACTTCGTTGGGCTTGGTGAGTTCGCCGGTGTAGTTCCAAAGGTTTTCTATGGCTGCCTGCAATTTGGCGTGGCTGACCTCCGTGCCATCGCCGAGGCGGAGCATCCATTCGGAACTAAAGCGCAAGTGGTAGGTGATTTCCTTCAAGGATTTTGCGGCGAAGCCCGCCAACCATTCGTCCTTGCTCTGGGTCAATGCCCGGTGCAGGTAGTAATTGTAGGCATCGAAAATGAACTGGCGCACGATGGTATAGGCAAAATCGCCATTGGGTTGCTCCACCAACAACACGTTGCGGAATTCCCAGGCATCACGGAGGTAGGCGTAGTCGTCCTCGTCTTTGCCCAAGCCTTCCAATTCAGCCACCCTTTGGTAAAGGCTGCGTGCTTGGCCTGTCAAGTCAAGAGCAATATTCGTGAGTGCCATATCCAGCTCCATTTCGGGCGCATGGCCGCACCATTCCCCCAAGCGGTGGCCAAGGATGAGGGCATTATCGGCGAGTTGTAGTAGGTATTTTGTCATTGCTGGATTGCTAAATTGTCAAATTGTTATATAGCCATTGTTGCACGGTTTCACGGGCAACAATTCAACAATAAAACAATTCAACAATCAATTTTACATATGCGATACTTCGTCGGGCACGGTGTAAAACGTTGGGTGGCGATAGACCTTGTCCCTTGCCGGTTCGAACAGCGGGTCGGAGTCGTCGGGGTCGGAGGCGGTGATGTGCTTGGACTCGACTACCCAAATGCTCACGCCTTCGTTGCGGCGGGTGTAGAGGTCACGGGCGTTTTCGAGGGCCATTTCCGCATCGGCGGCGTGGAGGCTACCGACGTGCTTGTGGTTGAGGCCGCTTTTGCTGCGGATGAATATTTCCCAGAGGGGCCATTCCTTTTTCATAGAATTGATTGTTTGTTTGTTATTATTGTTTGATTGTTGTGAAGGGCCGAAAACAATTTAACAATCAAACCCTGTCTGCCGAACAGGCAGGAATTCAACAATTAATCAAGCTGCTTTTGAAGCTGCTTCTGGCTGCATTTTCCGTTGCTCTTTTTTCTCGGCATGGGCCATGGCGGCTTCCCGTACCCAAGCACCATCTTCGTAAGCCTTGGTGCGGGCTTGGATGCGTTGGCGGTTGCAGGGGCCGTTGCCTTTCACGACGCTCCAGAACTCGTCCCAGTTGATTTTGCCGAAATCGTAATGGCCACGTTCCTCGTTCCAACGGAGGTCGGGGTCGGGCACGGTGAGGCCGAGGTATTCGGCTTGTGGTACGGTCACGTCCACGAAATTTTGGCGAAGCTCATCGTTCGATTTCCGCTTGATTTTCCATTTAAGGGCTTGGTCGGAGTGGGGGGAGTCGCTGTCGTGCGGGCCGAACATCATCAGGGCGGGCCACCACCAGCGGTTGAGCGAGTCTTGCGCCATTGCTTTTTGTTCTGGCGAGCCAAAGGCCATGGCCATCATCAGCTCGTAGCCTTGACGTTGGTGGAAGCTCTCTTCTTTGCAGATGCGCACCATAGCACGGGCGTAGGGGCCGTAGGAGGTGCGGGTAAGCATCACTTGGTTGGTAATGGCAGCGCCGTCCACCAGCCAGCCGATGGCGCCGATGTCGGCCCAGTTGAGCGTGGGGTAGTTGAAGATGGAGGAGTATTTGGCCTTGCCGGTCAGGAGTTGCTGCACGAGGTCGTCCCGGTCAGCGCCGAGGGTTTCGGCGGCGGAGTAGAGGTAAAGGCCGTGGCCAGCTTCGTCTTGTACTTTGGCTAGGAGGATGAGCTTCCGGCGGAGGGATGGTGCCCTGGTAATCCAGTTACCTTCGGGCAGCATCCCCACAATCTCGGAATGGGCGTGTTGGGAAATTTGGCGGATTAGGGTCTTCCGGTAGGCATCCGGCATCCAGTCCTTTGGTTCTATTTTTACTTCATCGTCAATTTTGGACTGGAAAATTGCTTCAAAATTCAAGCTAGTCATAATTTGGTAAGGCTGAAGTAGAAAAACAACAAATTCTGCGACAAATGTAATGGTATTTTGGTTAGAAACACGAACAACTGTTCGGAAAAAAAGATTTTTAATTCACTTTTAACGTCGGTTTTGTCATGGATGTTGCTGTTTTTAGCGAGGTATTCGAACCTGATTTTTGAATGCGGGCGACTTCCTAAAGCCTGTGAATCAAACGTTTGAGGAAAATATCAGTAAAGGCTTTGTGTAAAACCAGCTATTCCCCACATCTTTATCCCGGTCTTGAAAAAAGAAGAAGGCATATGAGCATTCTGTAAGGTCGTTACAGCTTTTGGTGTTAAAATTGCTTCTAATATGAAAGGCCATCTTCAATCACTTCTACAATCAACCAACTAAGCATCTGCACATGAATTCCAATCGCATTTGGTTCCTCCTCGCTTTCATTTTTTTGTGCTTGAACACTGCGTTTTCCCAGCGGAAAGGCACGGGCTTCGTCTTCGACCTGCCCTCCCTCCGCGGCACGCCCTACAAGGCCAAGCTCACAATGAAAAGCTACAAGGACATGCCATCGTCAGCTTCCCTCGAAAAATACTGCCCCACCCCCGGCGACCAAGGCCAATATGGCACTTGTGTAGCCTTTGCCGCTGGCTATCACTTGCGCACTATCCTCTGGGCCAAACAATACAAGGTCACGGATAAAAGCACGATTGACCAGGCTTTGTTTTCGCCTACTTATATATATGAGCAAATCAAAGAAGAAGGTGATTTGGATTGCCTTGGTGGCAGCAACCCCGTGGATGCCTTTGAGCTCATGCTGAACATGGGCGTTGCCAGTATCCAAACCGTGCCGTATGCCTGCGGTGGAGAGGTCGGCTTCGAGGCCATGCTGGAGGGCATGGACTTCCGTATCAGCGATTACCAAGTGTTGTTCTATCCCGAAGAAGGGGATAATTCGCAGAAAATCAATTCCGTGAAAAAAGCCTTGGCCGAAGGCTATCCTGTACTGCTAGGTTTTACTGTGCCGGAGAGCTTCTATGAATCTGGACCGCTATGGGAGCCAAAAGAGACAGATGGCGGCCCATCGGGGCAGCATGGCCTCCATGCCATGTGCATCGTTGGCTATGATGATGCCAAGCACGGCGGCGCTTTCCGCATCCTCAACTCTTGGGGCACGGGTTGGGCCGATGGTGGCTTTTTTTGGGTGAAATACGATGACTTCGCCAAATGGTCGCTTGTCGCATTGCAAGCCTACCCGCCCGCTGTGGTGGAAGAGGAGCCTGTTGTGGACAATGACCCACCGACTCCGACACCCAGCCCCACTCCCAATCCTCCCAAGCCAGAACCCCTGCCCACTCCTGAGCCAGCGGATGTGGTGCTGAGCGGCAATGTGGAATTCGTTACGAACACGGGCAACCCCATGCCCGCTGGCCGTGTGCTCACCCGCAACCTCACCGTGGAGGACGACGACGAGCCGGAGCCTTACAAGGAAGACCTTGTGGCCTACCGAATGAACAACGCCTACCCCAGCGGCACGAAGTTCCGTTTCTTCATTACCACCAACACCGAGTCGTACATCTATGCCTTCGCAACGGATTTGACGGGCAAGGTGAACAAGCTGCTGCCCTTCGATGACAACATGTCGCCGCATATTGGCCCGAACTCGCAAGTGGCCTTCCCTTCGGAAAAAAAAGTGGTGAAAATGGACGCCAATCCCGGCACGGACTATATGCTCATCCTGTACAGCCCTGAGCCGCTCGATGCCAATTGGATGCTGTCGCAAATGAACGCCACGAGGGGTGGCCTCAGCGCCAAAATCCATGCTGCGCTCGGCGACAAGTTGATGCTGCCGAGCGACGTGAAGTACCGCTTAAATGAGATTGGATTTGATGTGAAAGGTGCGAAGACTGGAACAGTGGTGCCTTTGATGGTAGAAATTGCGCATGAGTGAATTCGATTAATCAATCGAATAAGTATCCAACCATCTCTTTTTTATGAAATACTTCACTTGTTTGGCTTTTATTTCAATCCTTGCCTTTGGCTGCTCCCAGTCAGAGCAAGGCCAAGCAATTGCAACCGAGGTGGCTCAAGTGAAGCTGGAAGCCTTTTCTTTCAAAGATGGCGACCTCATTTTCCAAACTTCCCTTTCTCAGCAAAGCGAGGCCATTCAGCTCGCCACCAAATCGCCGTTCAGCCACTGCGGCATCGTTTTTCACCAAAACGGCAAAGCCCAAGTCTTCGAAGCCATCGAGCCTGTGACGGTCACGGCGATGGAGCAATGGGTTGCCCGTGGCAAGGATGGGCGCTATGTTGTGCGGCGGTTGAAAGGCGCTGAAAGCATACTAAGCTCCGATGCGCTCGAAAAAATGAAAGCGGAGGGCAATCGTCTGCTGGGCAAGCACTATGACGCTGCATTTGAGTGGAGCGACGAGCGGATTTACTGCTCCGAGTTGATTTGGAAGGTTTACAAATCCGCTACTGGGCTGGAGGTGGGCAAACTTGAAAAATTACGGGATTACGATTTAAGTAGCCCTACCGTTCGGCGGCTTTTGTCTGAACGCTATGGTAAAAATATTACGTTGGAGGAAACGGTGATTTCTCCAAGTTCTGTTTTCGAAAGCCCCCTTTTAGAGACCGTTTTTTCTAATTAATTGTTGACAATCAATCCTTTATGAAAAAATTCTTCCGCATCCTCCTGCTCCTCCATTCATCATTCATCATTTACCATTCACCATTAATCGCCCAGGCCCCCACCCTCGTCATCCCCTCCGGTCTCAAGGAAATCGTCGGCATACACGATGTGGGCATTTCACCCGACCAGAAGTTCGTGCTGGCTATTGCTGGGCGCAACGTGCAGGTTTATGATTACAACAGCGGGGTCATGTACAAAAACCTAGTGCTGCGGGAAAGCATGAGTGCTGTATCGTTTTCGCCGGATAGCAAATGGGCCTATGTGAGCGGTGACGAGGAATTTGCCATTTTGGATTTGCAAAAAATCGAGGTGGCAAAGACCATCCCCATCAGCCTGAGCGGGCTGAGCCACGACCGCAGTGCCGATGGCAAAACCGTCTTCTTCGGATACGAAGGAGTCCAACGCTACGACGTGGCGACGGGCAGCATCAGGGTGGTGAAAGAATACCCGGCAGAATGGGGCACGTGCAACCAGCTTAGTGCCTCGCCCGATGGCAAACAGGTTTTGGCGAAGCTCTATGAATATAAATCGAACGTGGAGCGAAGCGTTATTTTGGATGCCTTCAGCGGCAACGTGATTAAGGAGTTTCCGAAGGAAAAAGATGTGAACTACGCCAGTTTTACGCCCACGGGCAACGTGCTGAAAATCGCCAAAAAGACCGTGAAAGGTGACTACGGCGACGAGGAGGTCTATGAAGTTTCGTGGATAAACTCCATCACGATGCGGCAGGTGGGCAAGACCCATACGGTGCAGAGCGCTGATGGCTTTGACGACCGTTTTGCCTTCCTGCCCAACTCCGATGATATGTGGGCCAGCATTGCCAATGGCAAGCAAATCCAGTTCCTCTCACCCGATAAACCGATGCAAGTGGTTCAATTACAGGGGGTTGAGTCGAAATCAAAATACGGTACTTGGGAGGCGACCTCTTTGCGCCTGAACCGGGACGCCAGCCGCCTCGTCATCGGTTCCGACGACAACCAGGTGATAGAAGTTGAAGTGCCTAGCGGCAACCAAACGAAAAGTTTTGGTTATCAGGTCTTTTCACCGCAGTTCGTCAGCAGCGGCCCGAACTTCAAGGGGCTTGCCATGCTCGATAACGACAACACGCTCATGGTGCTTTACTCCGACAACGGGCGCATCCGGCAGCGCATTTTGGGCAAGGGCAAGACGCCCGCCGCCTTTTCGCACAATGGCAAATACATGGCCGCTGGCTACGAGGTTTGGCCGACAGCCACGTTCAAAGACCCGATTTCCTTCGATGTGATGCCCGACGCCGACCTGATGCACTATGCCCACGGCACGGCGGCATCTTTTTCCAACGACGACAAACTCGTGGCCATCAACGGCGCTGAAAACACCATAGTGGCGAGCCTGCCCAGCGGCTCGGTGGTGGCGACCATCCCCAGCCGTGCCACCAAGAGCTTTTTCTCTGCCGATGGCAAAACGCTCTACATTTATTATAAATACCCATACTCTGGCAAGGAGGAGAATTATATGCAGGCATGGGACATCGCTTCGCAAACCAAGCGCTGGGATTTGCAGTTCAGACCTGCTATTTTCGAAGGGAGTTTTGACCACAACAATGGTAAATGCCTGCTCTACAGCGTCACGGATGGGGTGGTTTACGACATAAACCTGGCCAACGGTAGCAAGCGTAAGCTCAGGGACAACATGCCCACATTTGGCACGGCGGCGGCGCTTTCCCATTCTGGCAAATACTTCGCCGACCAAGGCAAGGTCTTCGATGCCAACACGGGCGTTTTCCTCAAAAACCGCCCCGGCGACGGATACGTGAACGGCCACCTGTTTTATGCCAACGACAAAATCCTCGTTAGTCCGCTCGGAACCAACGAAACACAGTTCGCCGACTGGCAGCAAAGTCGGGCCATTGGCCAGCTCATCCTGCTACACGAGGACGACCAGTGGGCTTTCGTGGCTCCCGATGGCCGCTTCGATGCCTCGCCGGAGATGATGAAAAAACTGTATTACGCCAAAGGCACCGAAATCATTCCGCTCGACCGCCTTTCGGAGCGCTACTACACGCCGAGGCTGTTTGCCAGCCTGCTCGAAGAAGGCAACGTGCCACAGCCCGCCCAACAGGACGACGACATCAAGAAGCTGAAATCGCCGCCCACGGTGCGCATTTATTACAACAACGAGAAGCTGCGCAACCTCTTGATTGACGACGATAGCCCATCTTATGTGGTTGAAAACGAGCAGATTACGCTCAAGGTTGAAGGCAAATGCTCCGACGATGCAGTATCCGAAATTCGGTTGTTCCACAATGGGAAATTGGTGGACAATGCCACCCGAAACCTGACGGTGGAGGACGACGATGAGGCTGGTGTTTTGACCAAAAACTTCAACCTTGTGCTTTCACCTGGCGACAATATTTTTCAGGCCATCGCCCTCAATAGCCAGCGCACGGAGAGCGAGCCGGATGAGGTTTTGATAACTTTAAAGGCCGCACCAAAACCCACGCCCACGCCCTCGAATGGTGGCGGGAACGGCATCACGCTGCACCTCGTCGTCATCGGCATCAACAACTACAAGAACCCGAAGTACAACCTCAACTACGCCCAAGCCGATGCGCTCGGCTTTAAGGAGGCCATAGCCAAAAACTGCGGCAAGATTGTGACAAGCTGTAAGGAACATTACGTGACGGATGTGCAGGCCGTGAAAGCGGGCATCGTGGCTGAGTTGAACAAGGTCGTTGCCGAGGCAAGGCCGCAGGACGTGTTTGTGCTGTACTATGCGGGCCACGGGGTGGTTTCGTCTCCCTCTTCAGGGGGACAGGGGGGCGAGTTCTACCTAGTGCCGCAGGACGTCACCCAGCTCTATGGCAACGACGGTGCATTGGCACAGAAGGGCCTGAGTGCCAGCGAGTTGAAGGATTTTGCGCAAAAAATAAAGGCACAAAAACAGCTCTTCATCCTCGATGCCTGCCAGTCGAGTGGGGCACTGGAAACGGTGGCCGCACGGGGTGCCGCCGAGGAAAAAGCCATTGCGCAGCTTGCCCGCAGCACAGGCACGCACTGGCTCACGGCGGCTGGTTCTGAGCAGTTTGCGAGCGAGTTCTCACAACTGGGGCATGGGGTTTTTACTTACGCATTGCTGCAAGGCTTGGCTGGCGCTGCCGATACGGGCGACGGCAAAATCACCGTGAAGGAACTCGACGCCTACTTACAGGAGCAGGTGCCAGAATTGACGCAGAAATACAAAGGGACACCGCAGTACCCGGCGAGCTTCGGGTTTGGGCAAGATTTTCCGGTGGGGATAAAATGATGGCGATGGATGCAAATATTGCTGAGATGCAAAATTTTGAGCCAACAGCCATTACCTTTTTGCAGCGGCTGGTAACGGTGTTAATTGAAGGCCAAAGTGCCACGCTCTTCTCAAGAATTATAGTGTTTTAATCATAGGATTATTATTAGTAAAGCCCGTTGCTACATGCGCAGCAACGGGCCTTTTTTTTGTCCTGTTTTGGGAAAAACTAGCCTATGGTTTCACCTTCCAGATTTTATCGGAAGCATCCAAATAAGCAGGCAAGGCGGCAGAGCCATACCAATCAAAGACATCTGCTTCCAAGAGGCCCGAACTTATTGCGGGGTCGGTTTGGAGGAGTTCCCTGGCAGCTTCCAAGTTAGCTACATTGTTGAGGATGAAAATGCCTCGGTATTGGTTGTCGTTTTTGCCGAGCGGCCCAGCCACCACGAGTTTTCCATCGGCCACCAGTCGGTTGATATTGTCCATGTGGCCCCTGAATTTTTCATTGATAAAAGCTTTGTCGGCCGTTTGGTTTGGCCCAGTCTTCAGTATGACCAGTACGAAGCGCTTCATGCCATAGTCGTCGCCACCAAATTTTTGGGCCAAGGCGGCATCGTAATTTGGGTTGGCAATGGCCGAGTCTCTTTCTTGCGAAAAGCAAAAGCTGGCAATAAGCAAAAAAACAAAGGTGATGTATAGTTTCATCGTTTCAGAAGTTTAATTAATCCCTATAGATTTACAGGAAAAGTCTTTTCCATATTTGTACCCCCTTTTACCCAAAACATGGAAAGTTGGCTAAATCACTTGCCAAGCTACAACCTTTTACGGCCTTTCCCCTATTTTTTGGCAGAATCTTTATCTTCAACAGTTATGATGGGCCCATTTGAAAACACGGAGCAGTGGAGCTTGCTATTGGTTGCAATCAGGGTAGCCATTTTCGAAGTAACTACGAACGAAAAGACCCCATTTTATTGTTTTGCAAGAATTTTTGATAGTTTGAGGTTACCTTTTCCCCAAAAAAAACATGAACTAAGAAAGGAAATCCTCATCCTGTGGATATGTGCCTGTTTGTCAACTTTTAAACGCTAACTCTTAATTTCAATTTAAAAAAACATGAAAAAAAAGACGTTCTTTCTAATGGGTCAGCCCGGCTGCCCGCACCTTTCTGTGCTCCGCAATGGACTTCGATTCTGTGCTTTTTGCTTGGGCTTTTTGGCCCTGCCTATGCTTGGCCACGCTCAATTCTTTGAGGACCTTAGCTGCAATGGTGGGCAAACCTCGCCACCTTCTTCGCCGGAAGTTCAACTAACGCTTTGTCAACAAAACATGGGCTTTGTGCCTGACGTCACGGTAGGTTCATCGTCCACCAGCCAATCCAATTCTTCCAGCCTTCCGCTGACGACGCTTCCCAATGGCGATAAGGCGTTGGTGAACAAAAAAGTACTGATTAATGGGACGCTGAACGTGAACGTATCATTTGTATTTAAAGGTTGCACGGTGAAGATGGGGCCTGCTGCCCTGATTCAAACCCAGAGCGGCAAAAAAGTGGATGCCACACAGTCCAAGTTTTTTGCCTGCAACCAGATGTGGAAGGGCTTCAACTTGCCAACTGGCACGGCTAGCATGACCTTGTTTGATTGCAAAATAGAGGATGCGGACAAGGCAATAAAAGTTGCCGATGGGGTGCCGCTTAAGATTGATAAATGTGATTTTAACCGCAATTTATACGGCATTTACAATGGCAATGCCACTGCTGGGACTGGAATGAGCATTTCGCAATTTACCAATAATAACTTCACCTGTACTTCAATCCTGAATAGTCAGTTCCCCAATCAATCAGGTTATAATGATATTTCGATAGCGGGGATTTTTGTCAAAAACAGTATTGCTACCTTCCCTTCTTCTGGTAGCCCCAATTCTTTTTCCAAGATGGAATTTGGGATTCAAATGGATAATTCGGAAGTAGGTTTTAAGAATTTCAGCTTTAAGGCAATGGTGGTGGATAATGGCGTTGGCGGTGTTGGCGTAAAAGCGACCAGCGGCAAGCTCACTGCGGCAGGCGGCGGTGGCGAGTTCCTCGACAACCCCGTGGCGGGCATTGATGCCAATGGAACGCATCTGGATGTTTCTGGCTATAAATTCAATGGAGACCAGAACAAAGGCATCCGGTCAACCAATAACGCATTGGCGCAGTTCATTAAACTTATTGGCAATACCTTTACAATCAATGCAGTAACTGGTACGGCGGAATATCATGGGATTTATCTGGTGAGGCCCTTGGCTTCAGGCACCCAAATCCATGCCCAACTGGAAGGCAATACCTTTACCTTGAATGGTGCTAAAAAATGCATTGCGATGGAAGTTTTGGGGGCTTTCCCTGCTTCCGACAATTTTGTGTTGGCTGATAATTATGTGTATATCAATAATACCAACCAATTTAAAGTTCATGGTATTCTCATGAGCGGTGGCACCACGAACAATAATCGAATTAACAGCAACCATATTTATTATTATTCTGATGACAATGGTCCCGGTCTTCAACGTCGTGGCATTCAAATCGTTCAGATGAATGGCACAGGGAGCAGTTGCTATCGCAACGAAGTGATAGGTACTGCAAATACGCTGAATGACACTAGGTTTCAGTGCGGGTTCCATGTGTATAATTCTAAGGATATTTGGTTTTGTAACAATACAACGGAAGATGCCGATAGGGGCTATCACTTTACGGGCGACTGTGATAATAGCGTTTTTTCCAATAATATTATAGAGCCAAGCACACATGGGCTTTATGTTGATTCAGGCCCAATGGGCAAGCAATTTAGGGCAGGCAATATATGGTCAACGGCTGCAAATGCATTTTCAGCAGCAGCAGCAAAACTTGAAGGTACCGAGCCCGCAGACTCCTGATTTGATATTCATGAAAACACCAGTAGTGCGTTTCCAGCCAATATAACCCCAAGCTCTGGCTGGTTTTTCCTTAATCAAGGGCCAGTGAATGGCTGCAGGTTAGGCCCTGGATTTACCGATATTTCCGATTTTGAGCTGAAATTGGCCGGTGGCAACGTGTCTTATATGACACCCGGCGCCCTTTGGTATTCTGAGCGGCTCTTGTTGAAAAAACTGACGGCAAACCCCTCGTTTATGTCGGGCAATGCAGTGCTGCAACAGTTCTATAATTCGAAGATTGGGACGAATATGGGTGCTTTCAATCAAATTGAGGCAACGCTGGCGGGCATCCTGCTGCCCAACGCCACCACGCAGGCCAGCCTCGATGCCAATTATGACCAAAAGGCTGCTTTGCTTGCGCAAATCGCCGTCTTGGATGAGCAAGTGCAGGTGCCGCAAGCTTATTCGCCGGACTTCGACCTCTTGTACCTGAATGCAAAGAATAACCTGATGCAGGGTGTGCAGGCCATTGACTTGAACGAGGCTGCCTTAAATGGCCAAATCGTGCAGGCAAAACAGGCGCAACTGAACTCTGTGCTGGCAACCAATGCCGCCATTGCTGTCAATACAGTTTATGAAGCCAACCAAAAGGATTACAACGAAGTGCTCATCAGGGCCTACCTCGAACTGCCCATGACGACGGTGGAACTGGACAAAATCCGGCAGATTGCACAGCAATGCGAGTCGGGTGGTGGCCCTATTGTCAAATTGGCCCGTGCGCTACTGCCCGGCTGCGAAACAGAAAACCTGCCCGATGAATCGGAAGGGGAGCTATGCGTGCGGGAGAAAGCAGCTGAGCATGATTCGCATGAGCATGAACTGGTGGGTACAGCACAGGTTTATCCAAACCCGACGACGGAAAGCCTGAATATTCAATTTAATGAAGCCGTTGAGGGCAGCGTGAAGCTCATCAATGCCAGCGGCGAGCTGGTTTGGAGCCAAAAGCTGGAAAAAGAGACCTTCGTTCAATTTGACACCAAGGACTACCCAAAAGGCATTTACTTCTTGGAACTGCCCATGGGCAATGGTTTCAGGGAGCTAAGGAAAGTAGTCCTTCAATAGTGTAAATAAGCCTATTTCATATCTAAACAATTTGACGCACCGGGGCGTCCCTTGCTTGATGGCAGGGGGCGCCTTTGTGCTTTTATCTGTATTTGTCAGACATCACAGCGAAAAACAAATATCACCCCCTCCGTTTAATATTGAATAAATTAAACCGGAAGCCCGTGTCCCATTGCGGAATGAAATAAAGCACTTCTTCTATATCATTGTCAATATAAATGCTCTCATAAAACCCTCTTTTGGAAAATGCCTTCCTCGTCCACCGAAAGCCGCCACCAAGGCTGAAAAACACCTCTAACCGTCGCTTGTCATTGGTTGCATCTAGTACCCATTTGAAAAATAGCTCCTTTGCACTGGCATCGTATATTTTTAGAACTGTATAACGACCGCTGCCATTAAAGCAGCCACCATCCGTATAATCAACTCGGCCTGCATCCAACCACCGATAGCCCACCACCGCCGAATGGTTAATATCCCGCTTTTTGCGAAGATTGTGGCTGTCAAAACCGAGGGAGACGAATGGCCCGTGCATTTTTGCCTTTAAAAGCCCATGCTCGGCGTAAGCGCAACTTAGTCCCCTTTCTGCCCAGAAAGACTTTTTCCGGTAGCCCACCCCCACGCTTAGCCACGGCAAATGCTTCACGAACGGCGATAGATAAATACCATATTCCCGCAGCCACATTTTTGAGCGGAGATAGACGATGGGGTATTTCCGCATTGCTGGCACGGAATCCTGCGCTTGCGAAAAAGATTGCGTAGGTAGAAATAGAAAAAGCAGTAGGCAGGTAATCCATTTCATACAATTAGATAGTTAGTTTTATTCACAATGCCTCAAAATTAATCTGTCTAAGTCTGTTTTGCAGCGCAAAACAACAAACTGCAATGGGTGAGACATTGTTAAGTTGAACAACAATAGCCACTGAACCACTTGGCTGCTTCCATGACACTTTGTCTTTGGGAAATGCACTCAATCTTTCCCCGATTGCTTGAACCGTTTTAAAGCTGCCTCAAAATCTTGGATATATTTGGTATGTCCACGGGTTTTGGCCTGCTCCAAAGCCTTGGTTTCATGTTCTATCGCTTTGTCAATATCACCTAATTTGAAAAACAAATGCGCATAGGAGTCCTGATAATAAGCATTTTCGTCAAGCTCGATGGATTTATGCGACCATACGAGCGCTTTTTCCAAATCTGCTTTTTGGGTAATTAACTCATAATATGTCCATGCAATATTGTTCAGTATTCGGGCATTTTCTGCATCAAAATACTTTTCCATCTGAATTATCTTCATCTCCCTGTTTTTTTCATAAGTTGCTCTTATTGCCAAAACCACTGAATCCTTTTTGGCATCACCGCTGAGAATAAATGAATTGGACATATAATCACCTACGGCCATTTCGGCATCAACCACCGCCTTCTTCCTTTTTTCATAGTCAGTCAGGACAAAAGCAGCATAGTAGTTCCCGTATTTTTTCACATTTACGGTGTCAGCAATACTTGCATAGAAATCAAATTTTTCCGAAATTAACTGTTCGCTCAGGTATTCTTTGTGGCGTTCTTCGTCAAGAAAAGGGTTTTCGGGATATGCTTCCGACGCCATTTCTATGGCTTGTGAACTATAATCGCCTTTAAGTCGCAGTACATTTTCAAACTCCGCTTTATCCTTGTTCATTTTTGCATTTTCAAAAAGGCTTTCCACCAACGCCGTTTTATAATAAGCCCAGTCCAGGTTTTTTGGTTTGAAATTATCGAGAATATACCTGACCATGGGGTCGGTGGTCTTGAAATCTTGGGAAAGGATGGGTTCCAACAGTTCTTCTGATATGGGTGCCTTTCTCACGGCCAATTCATTGAAGGCATCCTTCGATTTCAAATGCGCATTTGTGCGAAGCGTGATTAACTGCAATAAATCCTTCGTGCTGATGGTTTTTTGGTCGAATTTCCCTTGCAATGCGTGCCGCACCTGCGCTTCCGTTGCTTTGGCTTTCAGCGTGTCCCTTAGCTCACCGAGCACGTCAATCTTATCGTTCGTGAGGAGTGCAGGGATGGGGTTGTAGAAATGGATAAGCTCGCCCTCACTTGAAAACACGATGAAATTGGGTGTATAATAAAGCATGAACTGGTCTTGGAATTGCAATTCTTCCGCATTGAGGGTATCGGTATTCAATCGGTACACCACAAACCCGTCAGACAAGGCTTGCTTGTTTTGCGCTTCGTTCAGCAACGCCTCCAGTCTTGAGTCCCAGGTTTCATTTTGGTAGGTATTGGGATAGTCAACCATGCGCTGCTCATACCTGATGACCAACAGCGGTTTCTTCGATTGCTTGGCAGCTTCAAATGCCCCTTTGAGGGAACCAACGGGGTTTTGAGCAAAAGCCATCAAGGGAATGGTCATAGTTAGAAGCGCAATTAGATAATGTCGAGTCATTGTCACACATGGTTGTTTTCCACAAAGGTAATAAGTTGGCTTCATTGGGCAATATCCTATCTTATACTTGGGAATGCTATCCGATATTAGGTTCAACCGACTTACGCCTCCCTCACTTTAAACCGCTCCATATCATGCGTCAACTCCGCCAGAAAAGCCCTTAGTGCATGGCGGATGAGCCAGCGTTGGAACAAAAAGCCAATAATGAAAAAGCATAAAGCAAACAGGCTCAATATCCAATTCTCGAATAGGAAATAGCCGCAAAGTGCTATCCCCAAGACTACCACGCCCCACGACACGAACAATAAATAATCACCAGGCCTGATGGTTAAACTGAGATGGGCGTGCCCCTCCATGTACTCCATGCTGCCTTCTGCAATAAGGTAAGGTTGGTAATATGGGATGATGTGCAGCTCGAAAATATCGCCCCATAACCGCTGGATACTGAGTTTTGTGCCTTTTCGCAATACCCGATACCTTCTGCCACCCACTACCGGACTCGCATAGGATAAGGCAGGCCCCCAAAATGGGCTGCCGTGGAAATCACGAGCTAGGTGCATTGACTGGTACAAGAACAGGTGCATGGGCTTGGTATTGCAGCACAAAGATAAGGGATGCTTTTGGGCTTGGCTTTAGGTTTTTGCTCATTGTAGTGATGTATAAAGGGGCAGCGCCCCGACCTATTTGTAGCTGTTGCCGTTTCAGGTCAACACCAAGGGGCAGCGCCCCGTAATAGCGGCATTGGAATATTCCGGGGCGCTGCCCCTCAGAACAGGCGGGTATGTACGGGCTACAAATATTCCGGGGCGCTGCCCCTCGGAAAAGGCGGGTATGCACGGGCTACAAATATTCCGGGGCGCTGCCCCTCGGAAAAGGCGGGTATGCACGGGCTACAAATATTCCGGGGCGCTGCTCCTTGGGTTGTTGGCCGTGCTTCACTGTAAAAGGTTTTCCCAAAGGGGTCAAGACAGGTCGTGCATATCAACCCTTATCAACCCTCATCAACCCTGCTCCGCATTTGCAAAGAACCTATTAGCACCGAGCATTATAACCCCTTCTTATTCACTTTATTCCGAACGGTCACCCCAAAGGAAGGAACTATTATATCAGCCCCCGGATAACCATCTTCTGCAAAAACATGCTTGATTTGCATGACCCCCAAATCCATTCGGCAAACTTTGGTATAATAAGATAAGCCTGCTGTCCAAAAAGAATTTTGGTTATAGACGCCAATTTCCTCAAATGAGTCGCTATAAATATAATCCGCAAAAATGGACAGCTTTGACCGCACGCTTACCGACCCGCCGATATTGAAAAAGCTTATCAGCTTTGGGGCTTCCCCATTTCTCGGTTTGGTATTTACGGCATGATAGGATATTGACAGAAAGGATTTTTTATTGCCCAAAGTCAAGACGCCAAAAGGCATTATATGGGCTATTTTTAGTGCGTTAGCGGATAAGATGTAGGTGCCCAAGCCAAAATTGGCGGATTTTCCCAGCGGTAGAATGAATTTAACATTGGCGCCTGCCGCAAATGGCAATACAAAAGCATTGACGTTGATACGGCTGGTCACATACCAACTAAAGGTGTTGTAATAAACATAGACGTTCCGATAAAACACAGCATTCTTCTTTTCGGGGAATGCAACGGTGGTGAAGAAAACCGAATTGTTGAAAATATCCTGCCGGGTAATCGCTACCGTATCGACCGTATTGCTGGGTACCGATGTTTCCTGATTGTATAACAGCACTTCTTTGATTTCGGTGATGGGAATCACCCTAATGCTATCGTGTACCAGTTGAAAGTGCAGGCTTTTTCCATCGTACCTCGTGATTTGGCCCTTCAATATTTCATTCGACTTGGTGACCAACCGTTGCAGCAACAGGGTCTCCGCCTCGAACTTGCTGATATCATCGCCCACCAGCCAAAAGGATTTTATCTCCTCCAGCATATAGACTATTTGCTGTTTGTCCCGGTCTTCCAAGGTCAGTAGTTCGCCCTGCATTTTCACGAACTTTCCATGAAATGCAAAATCCCGCTGCGTCTTGCCCATATAGATGAAATCGGAGGTTTGGGCATAGGCAATGACTTCGTCCGTGCTGTTCACGATTCGCAAATACGCAACCGCATTTGCCGCAAATTTCCGGGTTTGCGCTCGGTGCTCAAAGGTCACGCTGTCCGCCGAGATGCCCAGGCAGCGCCCCACCAACCTAGTGCTGTCCTTTTGAACCAACAAATGGGTTTGGGTGATGTCCCCAATGACAACCCCGCCCATTACCCTGATCTGGGCTTGGCCAAACTGCCCAATCAGGCAAAATAAAACAGTGGTCGCAATAATGATATACCGCATGGCGATAGAGATATGGTGTGTGAATAAGTCAATTTGGGAAGATAATGGCAATGGCTGCCATTGTGCTGCATGGCGTTGAAAAATGACAGCGCACCGCTTTGGCATTGATGTAAATAGCATATCGCACACTCACCCCACCACCCAATCATACTTCACCACGATAACCGAGGCAATGGCCCCCAAGACCCCCGACTCGCAAAACCCATTAACGGAATTCCTTAAAATACCATGCCTTGCCATCCATATCCCGGAAAGCGATGATGCCCAAATCTTTGGTGAAATAAATCTCCATATCTACAGTGCTGTCATTGCTAGGTTTGGCATAAAAGACCGACTCATAAACCTTACCATTTAGCTCCAAGGATTCGGCGAAATCATAGTGCAGGGAGGCGCCCCTGCTGGAGTCTTCGTAAATCCTATATGATAGTACGCTACGATATGCATTGGGATTGGGAGCCACGCCGCCCATCCATATCGTCAGCAGGTCGAAATCAAGGAAAGGCTCAAATTCCGCTCCGTCCCTAGCCTCAATATTTATATTGAACTCCATGGATTGTGCATCGCTCTTTAAGTTTGCCCACATTTTTTCCCGCTCCCCACAACTAAAAATAGTTAGGTTGGAAAGACTATCGCAAGCAAGTGAACTAAAAGCAAGGCTTGAAATACCAACACCGGCATCCTTCTCGTAAACCAATGTGTTGCCCAGTGAATCCTCGAATACGACCTGCTTGATTTCACTGCAACCATACCTTAAATCCTTTTTGGAAGTGGCCCTCAACATGGCTGTGCCATTGTAGATAAAATCGCAGTACAAAGCAGAATCCACTTGGCGCTCGTGGCAATAGGCAAAGCTGGTGATTTCGTATTGGGATGGGTCGCAATCTAGAAAATGCTGTAAGGTGTCCGCACCATTGGCATCATCGTCGCAATGGCAGCCCAGTAAAAACAACATAGGAAAGGCAAGGGATGCAATTAGAAAAAGCTTCATTTCAGTGGTTTTGATATTAAGGGGAAACGCTACTCCGGTTCAGGTTGTACCATTGTCCCCATTGTATGTGCGAAGATAGTAAGAATCGGCACAAATGGTCAAAAAGGTTGCTATAGCTCACACCGCCAAGTTTTGTGCATAGGGTCGAATGGAGGGCGGAATTTATTCCGCTAGTATTGACGGCAGTGGAATAAATCCCACTTGTTACCGGCTGGAGCTTGAAGTCTAATGTCGTCAACTTAGTGCCAGTATCTTGTTTTGATTGACGATTGTTGATTACATAATTACCCCGCAAGGCGGGGTAATCGTCAATCGTCCATCAACATAAGTTGACGGCATTAAAAGCACACTCACCTCACTACCCAATCATCCTTCGCCACGATAACCGAGGCAATGCCCCCCAAGACCAGCGCAAGGGCCAAGGCCTTGTGCAGCGCATCGGACTTGGGCCTGCCCAACAGCATCCCCAATAAAGCGGCTAAGAACACCAAAAGCGGCGTCTGCTCCAACCAACTACCCTTCAGGAAGTACATATTGAAAGCAATGGAGGAGAGAATGGACAGCACCATGATAAAGAAAATGGTGCGGTACTGCGAATAGTAAAACGCCCGCATGTCCCATTGCTCCTCTTGGTCGTTGGTGGGCAGCAGCATCTTCGCCACCAGGAACAAGGCGATAGGGTAAGTCAGCAGCAACAAGAGTTCAGGCAGTAGCCATACTGGCCAACCCTTCACCTTGTAGGTGATGAACCAGTCCTGCACATGCAAGAACAACACGAAAACCACCCAACAGCTGTGTGGCCAATAAAACTTCACCCGTTTCAGCTTGTACAGCAGTTCGGAGAAGGCGGACAACAACTGCGTGATGCCCAAGCCCAGGATGATGGAAATCAGGATGGAAACGTACTCGAAAGGATTGACTTGGGCGCTGTTCATCTTGTCTCGGAATTTGGGTAAAGGTAAACCGCCTTTGTGGTTTCTCGGCAGGGGCCTTCTTTTTTGGCAATGACATCAGTTTTCTGCATTACCCGATACCTTCTGCCACTCACAACCGGACTCGCATAGGATAAGGTTGTCCCCCCCCAAAAAAAAGGCTGTCGTGAAAATCACGAACTAGGTGCATGGGCTTGGTATTAAAGTACAAAGAAAAGGGATGCTTTTGGGCTTGGCTTTAGGTTTTTGCT
>JADLHE010000349.1 GCA_020848965.1 Saprospiraceae bacterium | reverse complement strand
TACCATATCATTGGCAAGGAAAATTCATTTGAACAGATATTGGAATTGGTGCGACATGGCAAGCCCTTACTACTTGAAGACCACGTAAAGGAATGGCTGACAGCATTGGAAGACCCCTGGCTGCGGCAGACCGAAAGCGAGGAGGCCAACGAACAGGTCTATCGCCTGCTGACCAGCAACCAAGCGGAAAACTACCTGCTGGCCTTCCAGATAATCGAAGGTGGCGGTGCAAACGACGAACTGGTGGGCATGATTGCCGCCGTCATGCTCTCGCACCCCGACCAGAAAGTGGCCAAAGCGGCGGAAAAGTTGTTCGCCAAGGTGGGGCCGTCCAACGCCCTCACCGTTTTCAAACAAAAGAAAATCAGCTTCCGCAAATCAGGCGAAACAGTGAAAACATTGAACCGCCTGTTCCAAACAGATATTGGCATCCTGGCCATCCCCTTCCGCCTCATGCACGGGTTGATTGCGGGCGAGAACCCGGTGATAAAGGACGTGCAGCCCGGTGAACTGAGCTTCAAGGACTGCCAATTCAACGAGCCTTTCCCCGCCTGCGCCCGATTTTTCGAGCATTTTACCGCAGTGGATTTCAGCCGGAGCAAGGGGCTGGACGTGTCGGGGGCGCTCCGCAACATGGCGCACTGGCCTGCGCTGCGCCGCTTTGATTTCAGCGGTTGCCATTGCCAAATACCAGCCTCAATTGGTGATTTCACGCAACTGACCCATCTCGACCTCGCCTCCAACACCTTGGAGGATGCCCCGGCGTTGGCTACCATGACCAATTTGGTCGAACTCAGCGTGGAGGGCTGTAAAATCAAATCATGGCAATGGCTCGGCAGCCTTGAAAACCTGGAAACGCTGAACCTTGGCCGCAATGAACTAACCACCTTGCCGAACGAACTGGCGGGTATGACGGGGCTACGGTCGCTGTCCTTGAGCCAGAACAAGCTGAAAACCGTTGGTGAAGTGTTGTTTTCGCAGTACGCTTTGTACAATCTCGACCTTTCCAACAACCAAATCAGCGAGTTGGATTATCGGTTTTTTTCGAAGCTTCCATTGGACAAACTGTCACTCCGCTCGAACAAAATCAGCGAGTTCGACCCTGCCCGCTTGTTGGCCGCCACAGGTGGCCGCCCCTGTGGTGTTTGGGAATTGAATTTGGCGAGCAATGCACTGACTGCTTTCAAGGTGGAGAAAAACATGTTCTCCCGGTTGTCCGTCCTCGATATTTCCAAAAACAACGTCACCGAATTGGACGATGGAATATTCAAGTTCACGGGCGTGAAAAACCTATTTGCCTCCGAGAATCAAATTGCTGCAATCCCGCCCTCCATCGCCGGGAAATACCTACAGAAATTGTTTTTGGACAAAAACCAGCTAACGGAATTGCCCGAATATTTCAGCACCACAAGGGTAGAGAACTGCGACTTGCGACACAACAAAATCGAGGCGATACCCGACAGCTTCAAGCGGAAGGACAAGGACGATTATTCCAAGGTTTATTGGAAATTGGAGGGCAACCCGGTGGGGCAGTATTCGCTGATTTGATAAGAAAGAAAAAATAGGAAGGCCGCCCTAAGTGCCTCCATGCCATAAACCCTGCTAATTGCTTTACTTGCACCCAAAATTTGAACGATGATTAAGCACACTACACCCGTACTCGTTGTCATAATTGCCCTGATGGGCTGCACCGCCACCAAGTACTTCACTGCCACCGACCTCACGCCCGAAAACTCCTTCAGCTCCAACTGCGAAGGCCCCAACGTGGACAAAGCGGGCAACCTCTACGTCGTCAATTACCAAAAAGACGGCACGGTGGGCGTCATCACACCTGAAGGCAAGGCTTCGGTTTTTGTGGAACTGCCTGCGGGCAGCACCGCCAACGCCATCCGTTTCGACAGCAAGGGCGACATGCTTTTGGCCGACTTCTCGGGGCATAACGTATTGAAAATCAATCCCTCCACGAAAAAAATATCGGTCTTCTGCCACGACGACCGCTTCAACCAGCCCAACGACCTCTGCATCACAAAAGGTGATGTCGTCTTCGCCAGTGACCCAAAATGGAAGGACGGCACGGGCCAGGTCTGGCGCATCATGCCCGATGGCAAGGCGACCCTCGCTGCTGGCAATATGGGCACCACCAACGGCATCGAACTCAGCCCCAACGAGCAGACTTTGTACGTCAACGAATCCGTGCAACTGAACGTCTGGGCCTTTGATGTTTCGCTCACGGGCGAGTTGAGCAACAAGCGGCTCTTTCACCATTTCGAAGACCACGGCATGGACGGCATGAAATGCGACAAGCAGGGCAACCTCTACGTGACCCGCTACGGCAAGGGCGTGGTGGCCGTGCTTTCACCACAGGGCAAGCTGCTGCGGGAGATACCGCTCAAGGGCAAAAAAACGAGCAATATCGCCTTCGGTGGCCCCGATGGTAAAACGGCTTACGTCACCTTGCAAGACCGCAAGTGCGTGGAGACTTTCAGGAATAAAGTGGCTGGAAAGGGATGGTGAGGCTGGAAATTGGGAAATTATGAAATTGGGAAATTAGGGGAACGAAACGCAATTTCTTAATTTCTTTAATTTCCAAATTTCATCACATACTTCGACCGTTGGAAGTGGAGTGGATTTTCTCCTTGATGGAAAGGATAAGGGAAGGCGAGACAGTTTTGCGATGGATTCGGCTGCGGACAAACTCACGGAAACTCTGCTCCTTGGCGAGCATTTCACGGTATTCGGGATTTTTATTTATCTCTTCAAGCATTGCACGCTCGGCGTCGGGTGTAAGTTCGTTATCGAGGAGAAGGTTGAGACGGGTGACAAAATCCTGACCGTTTTGATAAGTTTTCATCGCAAAATGAATTTGTAGCCCACTCGACGGTTCTGCCCAAAAACCAACTGACGGCACAATCCCGACAGACGCACATGCCCGTCACGGAGCCGTCGGTCGGCCAAGTGGATGCGGGTAAGTTGTCGTTGAAAATTATGCTGTTCATTTTATAATCAATTGATTGTCAGTGCAAAACGCCAGTAATGGCGGGTTCGGAAATGGCTTGAATTTAATTTTCAAAGAAAAAGGCTGAACGGCCAAGGTGCATAACCCTTCTTGGCCATCCAGCCCCGTTGTTGTTATCCTCTTTTGTCTTGGTAGCCGAGTTGTTCGGCATAAGACTTCAATTGTTCTTTCAATAAATTCCGGGCACGGTGCAGCCTGGACCGAACCGTACCGATGGGGATGTCCAAGATGGACGCAATCTCGTCGTACTTGAAATCCTCCACATCGCAGAGCAGGATGACCGTGCGGAAGTCCACTGGCAATTGGTTGATGGCCAGCGTGACCTCGTCGCCAATGAGGTACTGGAACATTTCCTCCCTCATCTCCATGCCGCTGGTGAGCGGCGTGTCCTGCTTGTCTTGATAGACGACGTAGTCCTGCAACTCGACCCGGTTCGGCGACTTCACCTTCCGACGGTACTCGTTGATAAAGGCGTTCTTCGCAATGGTGAACAACCAAGCCTTGGCATTGGTGCCAGCCTCGTACTTGTCCACGAACCGCCAAGCCTTCATCAACGCCTCCTGGAATAGGTCGTTGGCGTCGTCTTCGTTGCCTGTCAGGTGGTAGGCGAAGTTGTAGAGTGCATCGGAGTGCGGCATGAACTCGTCCTCGAAGATGCGCTCGAAATACGTGGTTTTGTCGGCCATTAGTACCATAACATACCTGTTTTCAGTTGATTCCCCCCTTTGTTGAGGAGAGTCGAGCCATGTATCCTAAGTTGGCAGCTTGTCCGCCTTTGGCGAGTTTGGCAGTTCGCAGTCGAGGTACAGCATTGGCATTCGTGAATGAGTGAATGCTTTTAAGTTGGTTCTGCTTTTGCCACAAACACTGCTTCGAAAATAGGGCATAGCCGTGCGGGTTGAAACAGGCAGCTTTCGATGGAAAGTTCCCGCATGGGTGCAAAAAAATAATTTTTTTTCGTTTGGCGGCCCTGCCACCAAGGTTCGGGGCCGGAAAAACCCCGTAATTTGCCGTAACATTAGCACCTATCGAGGTGTTTCTTGGGGAACGATTAGCTTTATAGCAGTACGCCACGTATCGCCGAAAGGCGGGACTCCATGAAGGGGCAGCAAAGCGGTTTTTTGCCTCAGCAAAAAACCGCTTTGCTGCCCCTAAAAAATTCTCCTCGGCGGCTGGTGGCAAACCCACCAGCCGCCGCGGAGAATTTTTTAGGGTTTGATGAAAATTTTGTTTTGCAAAATTTTCATCACACCCTTTCCGGGGAGCAGTGACACTATGAAATGTAACAATCAACCTCATTCACCCTTAATAATCTCAGCCTAAATTCATGCAAGACATAGCACAACCCTTGATAAATAGAGTTGCCAACAGCGGCCTCGTGACGCTGCGCTTGGAGGAGTTTTTTCCGAAGGAAGAAATGGCCAGCTTCGACTTGAAGGACTACCTTTTCATGGGCCTGATTCTGAAGGAAAAGGACTTCCGGGAGGCACTTGCCGCCCACGATTGGACGCAGTACGAGGGGAAGAACCTCGCCGTTTTCTGCTCCGCCGATGCCATCATCCCCACTTGGGCGTATATGCTCGTGACGGTCTATGCCGAGCCGTTTGCCAGTGATATTTTCCAAGGAACGACCGATGAGTTCTACAAGCATATTTTCCAAAAAGCCCTCGACGAGGTGGATGCTTCGCAATACGCAGGTCAGCGCATTGTCGTGAAAGGGTGCAGCGACCACCCCGTGCCGCCCTCTGCCTACGTGGAACTGACCCGCAAGCTGCGCCCCCATGCTCAGAGCATCATGTTTGGCGAACCGTGCTCCACTGTGCCCATCTATAAAAAACCGAAATAGACGGTCAGCAGTTGCCAACTATTATATGAAGAACCATGAACACATGCGGCAATGAAGCCATGAACCCATTTCTTTGCAGTCTATGAAAAATTCAGCCAAATACTACCTAATCGCCATTGCCGCTTTCGCTACAGTGGCCATTTTCACTTCCTACAAACCAACGACCACTGCCTTCGGCGGCGAGTTCGTCCATATTCCCCATGTTCAAGCTTCCGACGATTTCTGGTTTGCCGGGGAACGCATCCCCGTCGAGAACTTCGATGTGCGGGAGCGCTTAGAACGGGAACTGATTGTGAATTCCTACCGCCACTCGCACACGATTTTGAACCTGAAAAACAGCGCCCGCTATTTTCCGATAATGGAAAAAATCATGAAGGAAAACGGCCTGCCCGATGACTTCAAATACTTAGCCGTGGCCGAGAGCGACCTCCGCAACGCCACTTCGAGTGCTGGCGCAAAAGGCATTTGGCAGTTCATGGAAGGTACGGCGGGCGACTATGGCCTAGAAGTGACGAAGGAAGTGGACGAGCGACTTCACCTCGAAAAATCCACCCGTGCCGCTTGCCAATATTTGAAGCGGTACAAGGAACGCTTTGGCACATGGTCGCTCGTGGCGGCAGCCTACAACATGGGGCCAACCGGGCTGCGCAACGAGATGGAAAGCCAAAAAATGACCTCTTTTTATGACCTCAACCTCAGTGACGAAACCAACCGCTACCTCTTTCGCCTCGTGGCTATCAAACATGTGATGGAACACCCCGAACTCTATGGTTTCGATATGAAATCGGAACAAATGTACCCGCCACTGGACAACTATGCCCTCGTGAGCGTGGACTCATCCATCAACAATTTGGGCGAGTTTGCGAAGCAATTCGGCACCAGTTACCGGATGCTGAAGGTGTTCAACCCTTGGTTGAAGGACAACCGATTGACGAATACGAAGAAGAAGGTGTATGATATCAAAGTGCCTAAATAATTGATTATGAAGCATATAGTACTTGCTTTTTTATTTTTTCTTCTCCGCTCGGATAGTTACGTGGTTAAAATTACCAGCCTCTCTTTTACTAGCGGCCAAGCTCATTTTTCGCCAAGATTTTATAAGGATGGAATCATGTTTACGAAGTCCCGGTTCGGCTCCAAATTGGGTGAAGAGAATTCGGATTTATATTTTTCGAAAATTATCATTGAGGAAAGACTTGGAAAACCTTCCAAGGTGAAAATTAAAGGTTTTGCAGGATTGAATGTGGGGGCACATGATTTCTTGGCGAAGACAAACGAAGTTTTTTTGTCCTTGCCCAATGCATTTGAAGACGAAACAAATGATGTGGTAAGTATTGCAATCTGTGAAGGAAGGCTAGAAGGTGGTAGCATTCAGGACTTGGAGATTTTGTCTTTTTGTAAGCCGGGAGTAACATATTGCCACCCAACCATTTCGGATGACGGAAAGGAACTGATTTTTGTCAGCAATCTGAATGCTGAAAAGATGCAGTTGTTTCACTCAATGAGAAATACCGTTGACGACGATTGGTCTGAACCAGGGATTATCGAAGAATTGAAGACAAGTGAAACTTGTCTTTTTCCCACCTTGCTGAACGATTCACTTCTGGTTTTTTCTTCCAACATGCCAGGGGGAAAGGGCGGGTATGATTTTTACACCTGTAGAAAAGAAAACGGCACATGGACTAAACCTGTGAATTGGGTTGAATTGAACTCCAAAGGCGATGAAGTCTGTTTGGACATGGTTGATGAAAATAGTGGCTACTTCGCATCTGACAGAGACAATACAGGTGGTGACAGAATCTATTTTTTCAAAAAATAGCATGAAAGCAAAATGTTGAATCTTTTTTGAAGCCCTATTCTGCATACCATGTTTGCTTGACAATATGCTTTTCTACTACCCCCGAAATGAAATTTATTGTACAGAACTGTTAATTTTTTTCTAAACAAGGCCGTTGCCCCTTGAATGTCTTGACTATTGCACGTAATTTGCAGCCTGATATTTATCAATCGTCAGTTCAAATCGCATGAAACAAGCTATACTCGTATTCTTTTTTGCTTTCACCTCCCTTGCCCTGTTCGGGCAAAGCAGTGCCGATGGAGGTGGCAGTACGCCGGTAAAAATTTCCATTTACCCGAACCCTGCCACGAATTTCATCAGCATCAACAAGGATGAAAACGTGCGTGACATCGCCATTTTCAACCTCGTAGGCCGGAAGCTCAAGACTTTTCAGGACGTTGAAAAGGGTGAGCATTACGATGTGAGCGACCTTCCAACTGGGATGTACTTGGTTCAGGTTATTGATACCAACAAAAAAATCCTGACGACGCAAAGAATCAGCAAGCGATAATCTACACCTTAGTGTTTTCTATAAAAAGCCCTTTGCCGAACCATCGGCAAAGGGCTTTTTGTTTACTCAATAGCCATTTGATACTGCGGGGTAATGGATGAAACAAACGACATCCCCAATTGCCGATTTCATCCCGGGTCCACATCCACGTTCACCCGAACCGTTGAGAAGCCTTCTTCTTGTTGCATCACCCTCGTGGCCTCCCAAATCAGGTCTTTCGTTGCTTTCCAAATGGCGGGGTTGCGTTCCATTTTTATCATAATGTCGAGCAAATAATACTCCCGCACCCGGCCCACGGGCGGCACGGTGGGGCCGAGCAGTCGTTTGCCTAGCTTGGCGGATAGCACTTTTGCGAAGATTTTAGCGCCCCGGTTCAGCACGTCCGATTTTTTGTGCTTCAAGGTTATTTTTATCAAACGACTGTACGGCGGGTACTCGAACGCCTTGCGCTCCATGATTTCCCGCTCGTAAAATGCCTGAAAGTCATTGTCAATTACCTCCCGAATGACCGGGTGCGCCGGATTCATCGCCTGCACGATGACCTTGCCCCGTTTGCCCCGTCTGCCTGCCCGTCCTGCTACTTGGGTGATGAGTTGGAAACCTCGCTCGCCGCTTCGGAAATCGGGGAACTGTAAAAGCTGGTCGGCGCTGATGACGCCCACCACGCTTACGTTTTCGAAGTCGAGCCCTTTGGTCACCATCTGCGTGCCCACCAGCACGTCAATGCGGCGCTCCTCGAAGTCGTTGATGATGCGGGCATGGGCGTCCTTCGTGCGCACAGCGTCATAGTCCATGCGGCCGATATTGGCATCGGGGAGGTAGATTTTCAGTTCATCCTCGATTTTTTCGGTGCCGAAACCCTGCAAATTCAGCTCGTGGCTACCGCAGGCGGGGCAGGTCTTGGCCAGCTCCTGCTGGTAGCCACAGTAGTGGCACTGGAGGTTGTTTCGCCATTTGTGGTAGGTCAGGCTTACGTCACAATGGATGCATTCTGAGTGCCAGCCGCAGGTATTACACCGTAGGGTGGGGGCGTAGCCCCTGCGGTTTTGGAACAGTATGGCCTGCTCGCCCTTGGCCAGCGCTTCTTTCAGTGAGTCCAATAAAACACTGGTGAAATGGCTCTGCATCTTGCGCTCTTTCAGTTCCTGTCGGGCGTCCACCACCACGATTTCCGGCATTTCAATGCCACCGAAACGCTCATTCATTTCCACCAAACCATATTTGCCCGTGCGGGCGTTCAGGTAGCTTTCGAGGGAGGGCGTTGCCGTACCGAGCACTACTTTTGCACCGTGCAGGTGCGCTAGGTAAATGGCCGCATCCCGACCGTTGTAGCGGGGCGCTGGGTCGTTTTGTTTGTAGCTGGTGTCATGCTCCTCGTCCACGATGACAAGGCCGAGTTTTTCATAAGGCAAAAACAAGCCAGAGCGGGCGCCGACTATGCAAGTTTGCAGTTCGACAGTTGGCAGTTGGCTGTTGGGGGCTGCTGAACTGTCGGACTGGCTGCCAACTGCCAACTGTCGAACTGTCGAACTTCTTTCAGGGCTGCCAACTTTCTTCCACACCTCCACCCGCTCGTTGTTCGTAATCCGGTGGTGATAGACGACCACGGCGTCGCCCAGTGTTTTTTGCAAACGGCTGATAATCTGCGTGGTAAGTGCCACTTCGGGCAGCAGGTAGAGCACTTGTTCGCCACGGGCAATGGCCTCTTGCATGAGTTCGAGATAGACACGGGTCTTGCCGCTGCCCGTCACGCCGTGCAGCAGTACGGTGTTTTTTTCGGTGAAATGGGTGCGAATTTCCTGCAAGGCCCTCGTTTGTTGCGGAGCAAGCTCATCGGCTTCACTCACTTCATCTTCGTAGCCACCGATGCGGCTGACCTCCCGCTCATACAACTCGAAGATGCCTTTTTTGGCCATCGAGTTCAGCACGGAGGAGTCCACGCTGGCTTTTTTGTAAACTTCGGAACGTAGCAGGCCGCCGTCTTTGGCAGGTTTTTCACGGGCGAGTTGGATGAAGGCCATGAGTGCCTCGGTCTGCCGTTGCGCTTTGGCCACGAGGTCAAATGCCCCGGCAAGCTGTTTGGAGTCGGAGCGGTACGGCTCGGCGAGGCGGACGCAGGCAACCTTTTTTGGGGCGTATTTCTCTTCCATTTCCTCGAAGAGGTAAATCACCTTTTTGTCCAATAGGCTTTTGATGATGTGGTAGATGGTCTTCTGGTTCAGGATTTTGCGCACATCGTCAATCGTGATGGTCTCCTGTATGCTGAGGGCCTCGGCAATGAGGTATTCCTTGTCGGTGAGGCCGGTGAAATTGCCATCGTACAATGGACTGAGCACCAGCCGCCGCTCGCTGGCCAGCTTGAGGTTGGCGGGCAGGGCGGCCTCCATCACTTCGCCGAGGGAGCAGCAGTAGTAGTCGGCGAGCCACTGCCAGAACTGGAGGGTGCGCTCGTTGAGAATCGGCTCCTCGTCAATGACGGAGAGGATGGTCTTGAACTTGTGCGGCGGCGTGTCGTGGTGCAGTCTGGACACCAGCCCTGCGTAGCGCTTGGCTCCGCCAAACTCTACCTCTACGCGTAGGCCGGGGCGAACGGCGGCCACCAGTTCCTCTGGCACGGCGTAAGTATAGGGTTTGGGCACGGCCAGCGGCAATATCACTTCTGCGAAGATGCCATGCGCAAGGGTGGGATGGTAGGATTCCAAGGTAAAGCTGATTTTGATGGGCGAAAATCGGTTTTTGAGAGGAAACACCCCAACTGTAATGACTGTTGCGATGAAATAATTCTAATGAAATTTAAATAATTTGTTTCAATGGGCCTTCTTGGCGGTCTTAAATCATTCCCTAGCTTTGCCAAGTTTTTTGTTAAAAAAAACGCTCACACTACTAGAACAGAGACATTTTACCATAAATTGATGCGACAATTTAGCCCATGGAAGTGCTGGCTGCTAGGCTGGTTGCTGTTCATTTCGAGCAGTGCTTTGTCGCAGGAGGCATTCTTCAATATCCGCCACCTTTCTGTGGAAGAGGGCATGTCTGCCCGATTTGTCACCAATATCATACAAGATAAGCAGGGTTTCATTTGGCTTGGAACGGATTATGGCGTCAACAGGTACGATGGTAGGCATTTCAAAACCTATGATGCTGCGCAATACAAGATGAGGGTAAATTCACGTGCCGATCTTTACCTGGACGTGAACGGCAATATCTGGGTGAACAACGAGCAGCGACAGGTTGACATTTTTAACCCACTAACTGAAACAGTTACTCCGATTGAAAGCCTGGTACCTCAGTTTGGGGGCAAATTCGTTAAGATTAGAGGTATTGACGGCAAGGGGGTGATTTGGGGTACAGTTGACGAAGATGTCATTTTCACGTATGATGGTCGTTTTCATGTGGCAGCCGCCAATCCCCTCCATAGATGGGAAAAGAAAGCAGCCTACATGTTTCCTTCTCCTTGGGGCACCTTGTTTTCAGCACGAGGTAAGGCTTTGTTGGAGTTCGATAGTAGTGGGCTGCTGCTGAACAACTACCCTATGGAACAAACAGAATTCGGTTCCGCCAACCCTACCGATTCTAGTGTGCTATTGGTGAAATACCGTCACCTACCCGGCAAGGAAGGCTTTAATGCGCTCTTTTATGAGGTCAAAAAGAACGAACCGCCAAAGCCAATAACCTTGAACTATCATGGCTTGCCCTTCTATTTTACAGATTTGGAGAGCAATTATGCTACGATTGGTGCAAATCGGGACACTTATGGGCATCTATGGGTTAGTTTTAATAAGTATTTGTTGGTCTTTGACCAATGTGGAGAAATAATAGCAGAGGTGCCTGAAGCAAAAGAGTATTGGCGACATTTTCAAGCGTCAAGTATCTTTTTTGACACACAGGGGCAGGCTTGGGTAAGGGCCAAAGAAGGCGTTTTCGTGGTTTCTTTGCGGCAGCCCAATATGCGGAAATTGCTTCAAGCATCTGAGGTCGGCATCAGCGTCAGGGGTATCGTGCCACTTTATGATGATGGGCTATTGGCTTGCACTTATGATGGGCTTTATTTCATAAATATCAAGCCTGGTGTTCATGAAAAGCTCATAGACAAAGTTTATTTTGGAGCTACATGCGTAGGGGATTCAGTGATATGGTTTGGGAGCCATTCCAACAAAGTGGTAAGATTTGACGTCCGGAGGCATTCGTTCGAAAATATCAAAGTGTCTGAAAAACTCAGCCAGTCCGATGAATTCCTCCGGCCCTTTGAAGACCCTTTCACAGGGCAGATATACATTGGCACAAGGCGGCAAGGTTTGGTAATATTTGATGAGGCAACACAAGGAATAGTGCCTTTCACAAAGTTCAACCACTATCCAGAGTTTTCAAAACTGGAAGTTCTGCACTTGTTGCCCACGCCCGAGTGCATTTGGCTCTGCACCAGTAACGGGCTTTACCAAATGGATAGGCAAAGGGGCGTACTTGCCAGGTTTAATTCCTTCCCCAGCAATTTTATTTATCACCTTTCCATTGATAAAGATGGCGTTTTTTGGATGGCAACCCGTGGCGGCGGCTTGCTTAAATGGTTCAAGAACAGTGGCCTTGTAAAGCAATACACAACAGCTGATGGGCTGTCCCACAATATTATTTACGCAGTGTATGATGATAGCATTGGGCATCTTTGGATGCCGAGCAACTATGGCCTGATGAGCTTTGAAAAAAGCACGGGCATGACGGTAAATTACCTCCCCGAAGAAGGCACAACGGATGAGGAATTTAATTCCTCGGCCCATTTTAAAGGCAAGGACGGCACGTTTTATTTTGGCGGCTTGAACGGGATCACGGCTTTCAACCCGAAAGATGTTGTCTCAAAGCGGATATCGCAACCTTTGGTCATCACGGGGCTTAAAGTGCTTAAAGACAATGCGTTGGAGAACAGACTGGAGCAGTTTTTTGAAAACCGGCAAATAGTTGTTGAACCCGATGAGCGTTTTTTCACCCTTGAGTTTGCCTTGCTCGATTATCAGGCGAAAAAACTTGTTTACGCCTGGAATTTGGAAGGCTTGGACAAAAACTGGACCGTACAGACGGAAAACAATATCCGTTTCAATGCCTTGCCCTACGGCAAATTTACGCTCAGGATAAAAGCGCAAGGTGCAGGAAACGCTTGGTCCGAAAATGAACTGAAAATCCCAATCATCGTCGTCCGGCCTTTCATCAAAACATGGAAGTTCCTCATACTGTGTATCTCCGCAATTTCATTGATAGTTTTCCTTTCCGTCCGTTGGCGTATCCAATGGCTGAGGCAAGAAAAACGCAGGCTCGCCCAAGTCGTGGAAGAACGCACGAAAGAACTGCTGGAGAAGAACGTCAAGCTTGAATCTACCAACCACATCAAGGACCGCTTATTCCGTATCATAGCCCATGATTTGCGCTCACCTCTCGTGACCCTTGGTGGCTTGGCTCGCAAAGTGGCCTTCCTCATGCGGCAAGAGCGCATGGATGAAGTGCAAGAACTTGGGGAAACAGTTGAAAATTCAGTGGCCAGTGTCCGAAACCTTTTGGACAACTTGCTGAAATGGTCCATCGTGGAAGATGGAAATTTCCCGAACAATCCTGAATTGATACACACCGCCGAGGTGGCCGACGAGGTCATTGACTTGTACCGGGCAATCGCTGAAACGAAGGGCATCCAATTGTGCCTCATGAATGTGAACGACCCAATCATATTTGCTGACCGAAATGCGCTGTCAACGATTGTTAGAAACCTCGTGGACAACGCCATCAAGTTCACAAGCAATGGTGGCACGGTGGAGGTCAGGCTCGAAAGATTTGCAACCTCGGCAATTGTTCAGGTGACCGATTCTGGTATCGGTATCCCAGATGATGTGCTTCCTTCCATTTTTGAATTGAAAGGTAGCCGGGGTGCAATAGGGACGAAGGGCGAAAAAGGCAACGGGCTTGGCTTGGTGCTTTGTAAGGAACTGGTAGAAATTAACCAAGGCACCATCATGGTATCCCAAAATGAAGGCAGCGGCACCACGTTCACGGTGCGGCTGCCGATTTCAGGCCCTATTTCAGTTGGCTGAACCTGCTCAAAAAGGCAGTTTTGAAATTCCTTCCCAACGGCAATGTCTCCTTCCCAACGACAAGTTTGCCACTGCTCACATCTATGGATTCAACTTTGTCCAGTCTTATGATAAAGCTTTTGTGAACGGCAGAGAATTCGGTGGCCGGCAATGAATCTAGCAGCCTTTTCAAGGAGGTTTTTAGCATGAATTTGCGCTGGACGGTATGGATGGAGCAGTAATTCCCTTCTCCTTGGATAAACAAAATACTGTCTAGCTTGACAGGAAAAAGCATGTTCACATGTTTCACCAATACAGTGTTGGGCAAATTAGGCGCTTCAACGGCGCTTGGTTCATTCAATTCGCCTTCGGGAAACAGTGTCTTAATTGTTTGTTCAAGCACGCTCTGCAAACTTATTTTATTGAAAGGCTTGACGAGGTATCCGAAGCAATAAAATTGCTTTGTCTGTTCAAATGTCGCCTTGTCTTTGTAGGAGGTCGTAAAAATGATGGGAATCTGTAAATGGGTGATTTCACGAGCAATATCTAGGCCCGATTTCTCACCCTTCAGCTCTAGGTCTAATATGACAATATCAGGCTGTTCTTCGTAAATAT
>JADLHE010000348.1 GCA_020848965.1 Saprospiraceae bacterium | reverse complement strand
TTGGATATTTTCAGAAAATCTAGGACAGAAGGAAGGAGGTCTCGCTGCTACGGGGCCTCCTTCCTTTTTTTTTGCGCTCTGCCGCCCATTTGATATTGCCTTGATTTTCAATCTGTTGGAATTTGAAGGATTGCATTTAAATTTACCTTTAAATTTAAAGCGATTAACATTTTCATTTAATTGTCTGACAAGTAGCGTTTTATGAATTAAGTCTTATTTGCTTAGTAGATTTTTTGATAATGAATGCTCGTGTAAAAAGAAGGTTGAGGGAATTTTTAGCATAATTCTTGCTCAGCACAAAATCTAAATTGCACGAAGCTATGTCGAACCTCTTCAGAATCCTGCTGTTCGTGCCCCCCATGTTTTTATTTGTTCTCCCTGTGTTTTCGCAAGTAAGTGGAACCTTAGAACAAAATCCTTTAGATGGAACTTATACAGTTTCTGTCATTTCTGCCTCTACCTTAACGCCCGCACAGAGCGTTACACAAGGTGCGGGTATTACTTTGCGGGCTGCCAAGGGTACCCTGAATGTTATTGACTTGCAGTCAATAACAGGAACTTGGCAAGCACCGGATGTGATTGCAGCGCCTATCGAGGCACCCAATTACGATTATTTCATTTTCAATGAATTAGACATCATTGACAATCTTGCCTATACAAGCGGTGCTAAAATCCCAATGTTTGCTTTCAAGAACTCAAAAGATTGTACACCCATTGAAATAATTGACAACAATTCTGACCCGCTCAATGTCGAGCCTAATTCCATCAGTCTTGAGGTTGCCAATTTCTTTTCAATTTTTGGGCTGTCCAGCGGTGGAGGTAATGCATACTCTGGCAACGACGCACAAGCTTCGGTCATTTGCCCACCGATCACCCTAATAGTTAGCGCAGCTACAAATCCACTCAAATGTTACGGGGATGTGACGGACCTTTCATTTTCAGCTGAAAATGGCGTTGCACCATACACAGTAACTTGGACAGATGCCGTATCGGGGCAAACCAACACCTTAGTATTACCTACAGCCGGAAGTGTATCAACTCTAAATGGAATGCCGGCTGGCAACTATAATTTTACGATTACCGACGCTTCAAATGAATCACAAGCCACCGTGTTTCAGCTCGCTCAGCCAGCGGAACCATTGGAAATAAAAGGTATTGAGGCACTTTTGGAGAGCTGCACAGGCTCTACAGATGGGCAGGTTTATGTAGATGATGTCAATGGAGGCACAATCACAAGTGGCGACTACCATTATCAATGGGCCGGATACCCAAATGAGAGTTCCTCAACATTATCCAATGTAAATGCAGGCACCTACTATGTTACCGTTACCGATGACAATGGCTGCTCGGACACAGGTTCTGCTTTGCTAGAAACTGCAGCGGAGATTGAATTGTCAAATACCACTATCAAAAATGTAAGTTGCAATGGTGCAGCTAATGGCCTGATAGACATTTACCCTGTTTCTCCAACTTTCAATACTGAGTTCGACTTCAAATGGTCGAGCAATGTGCCAACTGCCAACGAGTCTGCGGCCTATCAGCTAGGCCCTGGCAGCTATTCCGTAACCATAACTGATATAATTGGCGGGTGTGTAAAAATTGAATCCTTTGAAATAACGGAGCCACCAGCCATAGAGGTGGATTATCGCTTGGTTGAACCAAAATGTCATGGAGAGAAAGGCCTGCTTGAAATTATCGGCATTTCTAACGCAAACCTTCCTTGGGAGGCTGCAATTGAAGGTGGCGAAAGTGAAGTGGAGAGCGGTGAGAAATTTCTCTTGGAGCCAGGCTCACCCATGAAACTAGTGGTGACGGACGCCAAAGGCTGTTCAGCCGAAGAAGATTTCATCGTTGCTGCAAAGCAGAAGATGCAGCTCGAAATAGGAGAAAGTCAAGACATTAAATATGGAGAAGAAGTAAATATCAACGCTGCTTTTTTCCCATTCGATAATGTAAGCTTTAAATGGACTCCTGCCGACAACCTAAGCTGCGGTGATTGCCCCAATCCAGTGGCGACACCCAAAGAGGGCGTTGTTTACCAATTGGAAATGACGGACAGTGCAGGCTGCAAGATTGACGATTTCATCAATATTGCAGTTCGCAAATCGAGGGACATCTATATCCCGAACTCTTTCAGCCCCAATTTCGACGGCATAAACGATAAGTTTTACCCTTATGGCGGCTTTGAGATTGTTGCCGTACACTCCATGCAGGTCTATGACCGCTGGGGCGGCAAGATGTTTGAATCAAAAGAAAAATTCAAACCAAACGAAGAAGACAAAGGCTGGGACGGTTCTGCGAAGAACAAGCCTGCAGACCCCGGCACCTACCTTTATACCATGAATGTCGAGTTCATTGACGGAGAAATTGTTCTGTTCTCCGGCGAAGTGAATTTGATGCGTTAACAAACAAACCAACCTACGGCAACACTTACCATTAGAATTCCATCAATTTAGGGGCAAGCTCAGAAGTGTGTTAAATTGAGTTTGGCCTTGTTTTTGAAAAAGCGTTAATAATCAACGATTTATAGAAGTTCCCCCGGTTTATTCCCCCCTGCAACTGGTCGTGATTTCACTGGTACTGGCATCGCATTCTACTGGTCAAACAGTGGATGTTCCCCTCCCGCTTGCTGATAGCAGTGCAAATAGAATTTTTTCGTGAAGCTAATCACTCATTTTTTATGAAACCTCAGCTTACACTTCTGGCATTTTTCCTGTTTTTCGGTTCATTGACTGCCCAAGTCAAATTCAAGGTTAAGTTATTGACCGACAACCAGACCTATCAGGTTTCATTGAAGCCTGATGCAAACTGGAGCGGCGCACTGGCAGCTACCTCAGCAGCTGGTGTGAGGCTGCGAACGCCTATCGGCGGTGCTGCATTGACCAATATCACCAACCAAAAAGGTGCTTGGAGCCTCACTACTGTGAATGCGCCAATAGAAGCCCCAGGCTATACCTATTTCCTTTTTGACTTGGACAACCCATTGTCAGGTGCTCAAATCACCTATACGGCTGGGGTTGAAATTCCACTCTTCACTTTCAAAAACACAGGTTCTTGCACTGGGCCAATCCAATTGGTGGACAATGCTACAGACCCTTTCAATATTGACCCCAACTCAATGTCTTTGGTTGGCAACAACTTTATTGAAATTTCAGGGGCTGGAAGCGGCGTCAACGCATTTACTGGTAATTATGGCGGCTACCCAGCCGACTGCAAGCAGAATGGCAACGGTTGTATCGAAGTATATGACGTGGCCCTTGTCTCGCCCTCTGCTTGCGGTGTTGCAGATGGAAGTATCACGGTTTCAGCTTCTAACACCTTTAGCTTCCCGATGCAGTATTCCATCAATTTTGGTACGCCGGGTGTTATTTGGCAATCTAGCCCAACTTTTACCAACCTTGCCGCAGGCGACACCTACTATGTGGCCGTGCGGGTGCAGGGTGGCCTCTGCGACGACTTCCTTGCTGGCGAGTTTGAACTGCAAGGCCCGTTGGCCGCTATCATACAAAGCGTTGATTTGAACAACCCTTCTTGCGGTGGCAACAATGGCA
>JADLHE010000347.1 GCA_020848965.1 Saprospiraceae bacterium | reverse complement strand
CAGTGGGCCTTCATGCACTGTTTCAAAAATGGAAATATCCACCGCATTGTGCAACACATAGGTGTTGGGGTTCAAATGCTTTTTCAGACGGTGCAGGTTGCGGGAAGTAACAAAGGCTATATCTGAATTTTTGATGGCTTCCTCTTCCACCCTTGCGCCATGCTTGGCAGTGTATGCCTCCTGGGTCATGTCGTCTATACACTGGTACATGCTCAGTTTCGCCCCGAATTCCTTCGGCAAAGCGCCTGCATAATAGGGATTGAAGCAGTTTAAATAGACATAGTTCTTAATATTGTAGTCCTTGATAACCTGACGAATCGTATTGAGGATGATCCGATTATTGAACTCGAACCATTTATCGTACTGCTTGCCCGGGTTCATCCAATTGATGGGCAAGGTCAAGGGTGGCTGCACGGCTATCACATCTGGCAGTTCCGGAATGGTTTCATAGCGCATCCGGTTCAGGAGCATGTCCTGCCGACGGGCCTTCACCATGGGCGTTTTCCAGCCCTTGAAGAAGTCTTTGACGGTGTAGGGGTGGTTGATGTAGAAAACCCGATTGTGCTTCGCAAACTCCCTCGTAAAGGACAATGAGACAGACGAATACGCATTGTCCCAAGGGAACAACGTAAAATAGATTATATCAAGGTCAGTATGGTTGTTCATAATCAATTTACATTACGGGGGCATTCGGAAAAGAAAACCGATTTCAATCAGACTGCTTTTTGAAGCAAAAGGAACTCTTTGGTTATCAAAAAATCCAATGGGAAAAAGCGCAAAGCTACGTTTTTGAAAGGCCCATACTTGTTGAAAAAGCTGTGGCTCTTTCGGTACACGGGCTTTAAACCTGAACCTTCCAAAGCGGACATGAGCCGCTCGTGCGTCAGGTGGTTCAATCCCTTGTAGGCTTGCAGCAAATCGCTTTCTTCCTCCCCAACTATCGGTCGGTTGTTTTTTTCAATCATTTTCAACAACATGCCCTCCGGCAAAAATTGGCACCACGGAATGCCAACCACATGCTGCACATGCGACGCATACGGGCTGCGCCAAGGCGGATACGAAACGTAAATACCGCCATTGTTCGCCAAATTCTTGCTCAATGCCTGGAAAATGGCCTTCAAAATCGGCAATTGAATATGCTCTGCAACATCGTTCAGCACGATCAAATCGTATTTTCCGTCTATCGGGTTGTCCAGTACATTGCGCACTTCAAACTGCACATTGGAGACTTTGTGCCTTGCCTTCAGTTCATTGGCGATATTGACATGATGTCGGTCAATGTCAATCCCATGTACCTCGCATTTGAAATTGGTGGCATACCAGAGGCTCATGCCACCCATGCCGCAGCCAAAGTCAAGCACTTTCTTGCCATCCATGCTGAATTTTTCACGGATGAGCCGTTTGTCAACGTGCAAGTGTGGCGCATTTTCATCCTTAAAATTTGATTCGGCATAAGCCAAACCTTCTTCGTACATTTCTTGAGTCATCATAATCGTAATATGGTTAATGCAGTGTGGTTAAAGATTGATTCTAATCACAATGGTATCAAAGGCTGATTTTTTTGTTCGGCTTTTGAATTATTCAGTTTAATGATTCAGATGGTCAATAGGTACATTGGCAGTCTTTTGGTTATTTATTTTTTGTTTAACGAAATGGTATAGCTTTCCATAAAAATCAACCATATACCTGAATGGGTTCAGAGGGTTCACGTTTAAAGTTTTATGCAGATAAAACTGCATGACAATAAACGTAATTGCGTATGCAATTAAAGTCCCTATGGCTGCTCCCATTGCGCCCAGCTTTGGTATCATCAGGAAATTCAGTATCGCCGTCAAAACCAAACTGAACAGGGTGTACAACAGATTGATGTGGGGCTTCCCCGTCGAATCAAGCACCGTACCGAATTGCACGGCATACGGCAAGAACAGCCCAAACAATATCGTGACCCGCAGCAGGTTTGCTGCTTCGGCATATTCTTTTCCTGCTGTGAGGTAAATCAGCCAATCCGCCGAAACCATTACCACGGCAATGCACGGCAACATGAAGGCGAGTATTGCCCCCACCGCCTTTTCGTACAATTGTTTGACTGCGCCGTTCCCCTCCTGCATCCGCCTCGAACTTTGCGGAAAGAGCATAGAGGCCATGCTGGCAGTTGGCACATCGGTCAAATTGCTGATGCGAATGGCTGCGTCATACACCGCCACGGCTGCTTTTCCGCCACCGGGCAAGGAACCCAACAGCAATTTGTCAACCGTTTTATAGAGTTGCGTGCTGATATTGGTGCCCAAAACGAATTTGCCGTAGGCGAACAACTTGCCCACCCAGGCCCAGTCTATTTTCCGACTGAACTTTGCGTAGCGCCTCGCAAAAAGCCAAGAAACAATTGACGATGCAATGGCCGCCACCACTTGCGTAAATGCCAGCCATGTCAGTTCAATTTCTTTTTTACCGATGAAAAGGTATAAGATAAAAAAGAACAATATGCCGCCTTTGACCACATTGCTCCAGAAAATGCCCTTGAAGTCAAGGTTGGCTTGCTGGATATAATTGCATTGATAAAACGGAATCAGCGCAACCGTGGTTAGGCAGTATATTTTGAGGAGATGGGCCAAGTCGTCGGCCTTGAAAACCTTGGCGGCGAGTGGGGAAAGCCCCAAACAGACCAAAACGATAATTGCCGTCAACAAGCCATTCAGAACAAGGGAGGCAGTCGTAATGCGGCCAGCTTCGTCGCCCTGTTCCACGGAAAGGTATTTGACCAGCGCATTTTGCAGCAACCCAATCCTACCTACTTCTATCACAGACACGATGGAAAGGAACAAAACCCAAGCGCCATAGGATTCTTTGTCTGGCAATACCCTGACCAACAGGACGAATCCACCAAAGCCGAACAGCAGGGAAGCTGCCTTCTCTGAAAGGGTGTAAAAGCCTGATTTTAGCCAGTATGAGTTGCTCATGAGTGCTGAATGGGGTTGAATGGGGCTTGGAATATGCGATTTAGTGATTTATGATTAACAGCCTTTGGTTGCTTATCGAAAATCGTCAGATGTTTTTCAGGTCAACCTTGTTCAGGATGCCTCCCACCACCTTATCCTCCAAGCTGCGCAGGAACTCCAAGGAGTCTTTGTCCTCGTTGCCCACAGGTGATTCGGCCGACATGACCACAACAACCTTATCCACAAAAGGCATCAATTCCCTAGCATCAGAATATTTGTTCATTGCGGCAGCCTCCATGAAAATAAAATCATATTTCTTGGCGTACTGTTCAATTACTTTCTTGAAATTCTTGCCAGCCAGTACCTCAGCAGGGCTTTGACTGCCACCCTTATTGGCTACAATGTCAATATTGCGGAGGTTTGTGTCATCGCTGCCAGCGGTCTCAGGGTTGGAAGAAAGTTGGCCATAGCCATTCTCCATCGTGCTTTGATGGTGGGGGCCATCGGTACTGATTTCTATGAACGATTTTGTCTTGTAGCCCGACAAGGTATTGTTCTTGAAATTGGTGTCAATGATTAGTATTTTCTTGTCGTTGAGGCTCAGCGCATACGCAAGCATCACCGTCAGGAAGGATTTGCCTTCATGGGCTTTCGGGCTTGCAAATAGGATACATTTGGCGCCAGACTCTTCAATCGCCGTTCGTATTTTTCGGATATTCTCCTTGAAGGCCTCCAAATCAGATTTGGGTTGGAAGTTCAGGAACAAGTCGTTCAGGTTCATGTTCTTCACCTTCACCTTGTTCACAAAGCCGAGCAAAGGCAGTTTTGTAACCCGTTGGAAATGCCCGGGAGATTGCAAGCTGGAATCCAAGAAGGCCAACAAAAACAGGATGATGCTCGCAACCGAGCCACCTGCGATACCCGCAAATGCTGAAAACACGGCCCGGTGCTTAGGCTCAGATTCGAAAGGAAACTCTGGGTCTTCCACCATCGAAAGCGGGTTCTCTGTGCTTACCGAATAGCTTTTTGCTGCCTCATATTTATCTTTTGCCAGCGAATATTCCTTGTCCGCCAATTCCTTGGCAGAAATCAGGGTCGCCAGTTCATTGTCGTTGTTGGTCAGGACATTTGCCTTGCCTTGCAAACGGTTGATTTCGTGCTGATAGGATGTCACGGCTGCTTCCGCAAGCTCAAGCTCCAATTGCTTCTGCACCTTGTCCTGCACCATCTGGATGGCTTGGTCATCCAATTTGCCCTTATGGCTTGAGTTTACAGGCACGGTCTTAGAAATCATGTCTGCCTGCCTCAATCGGAGTGCTTCAATGCTTTTGTCAATAGCCACAGTGCTTTTGCCACTTGCAAACAGCTCAACTTTTTGTTCTTGCAGCTTTTTCACCTGCTCGTCAATATTGTTTACATCATCCCTGTACAAAATTGCGTTGGCAAAATCATCACCAATACCTTTGCCCAACTTGACGATTTGCTTTTCAAGCGAAGTGATATTTGTTTTGAGGGCAGGAATCTGCAATCTGCTTTCTTCCAGTTTTAGTTCAAGGTCTTTGATATGGGCAACCACGCCTTCCCGCTGGCTTGTTACGTCCACAAGGTTATGCACATTCTTGTAGTTGTCTATCAAGCTAGTGATGGAATCCAACTCGTGCTTGCGGGCAAAAAACTGGGTTGCAGCGAATTCTTCCGCCTTGCGCTCCTTTCTCGTGAGGTCTTCTTCATGAGTTTGAAAGAACTTTTCCAGAAAGGTTTTCACCACGAAATGCGAAAGTGCCGGGTTGTTGGACTCGTACTCCACGCTCAAGTAGTCGGTCTCCCCTATCCGCTTTATTTCCAGCTTTTTCCAAAGCGACTCAAAATCGTATTTGAAAGCCTCGGCCAATTGGTTGTCAATGACAGGCACCGGCTTTGTGTTGAGGAAGCTGTCGTTGTAATTGGTTTTCAGCTTCATCACGAGGTTATCCATGTCAACACCCAAGTCCGCTAGCTTGGCTTCGTCTGGCTTTTCGTTGAAAGGTTTTCCTTGCGCCCCTTTCATCCGCTCTTGCAGGTCGTGCAACAGCAAGGTGTCGGTCAGCATTTTGATGCTGTTCCGGCTCTTCATCTTCTCGATGAGGCTGTTGAAACTGCTTTCAATCTGGAATTGCTGGATGAATGGATTGTCTTTTTGCAGGCTGACGCCTTTGTAGTCTATGATGCCAGTGGACACCACAGCCTTGGATTTGAAAGTCTCAGGCAGACTGTCAATAAAGAAATACGTTGCTATTGAGGAAATGAGTACAACGGTAAGTAAAAGCCATTTCCGCTTCAATAGTATGTTAATGAGATACCCTAAGTCCATAGTGCTAGTTGTGTAAGTTTTCTCTTGAAATAACCAGGAAAATGTAGCTTGGGAATTTGGTCGTTCTTAATTCACTACAAAAATAAATACAAATCATTCAAAGTGAACGAGCCAAATGGGAAAAGTGTGGAAGTTAGTAGAAGGGCAAACCATGAAAATTACAGCCCTTATTCGAATAGCCGCACAAATATACGGCGAATCATTCAATAAATAAAGACTGCCCCGTATTGGGTTATTTATTTTTTTTTTACGTATTTAATAAAATAAGAAAAAGTGGCAACCCTCATAGTTGCCACTCAATGACAGAGATTTATCTTAGTCGAAACTAAAAGTCCTTCTCTGTTCTCCCTCTCATTATTCTTAGGTATAATTTGGAGTCAAACGCTTTTAAAAAGGCAAGGCTGTACAGGGCAGGCAAAATGCCCGCTATATTGGATACCTATCCAGCCTTGCCGTAGTTATTGGTTGGAAATTAAAATTATTGCTTGGTGAAGCGGTCGAGGCCCACTTTCCAGTCATCACCTGCGAGGTAAACCCAGTAGGTGCCCATTGGAAGGTTCTCAACACGGATTTTTTGCGTGTTCTGACCATTGTTCAAGTTAACTGGAGAAACGGCTACCTGTTTGCCAGTTGCATCCATAACTAGGATGTTGGCGTCGGCAGCGTCCGTTGCCCAATCAATGCGAACGTTTACAAACTCGCTGGCAGGATTAGGGAAGATGCTGTACTTGGTGATACCGATTTCCTCCTTTGTTTCAAGTACCGCATTTGGGTCACAATTGACCACTGGGCTGCCTTCGATGCCGCCAAAGTCAATGCCGTTTGCACCCAAGATGGACAGCGCATTGCCGATATTGGCGCTCTGGCTGTTAGGGTACATGAATGGGTCGGTGTTGTTGTCAACGAGATAAACCGCAGTGCTCACGCCATTGGAAGTGTTGCAACCATAGGCATTCTTGAAGCTGAACAGTTCCATTTCATCACCGGCCACATACTCAGGCGTGGTGATGCCCGGCAAGTTTTGGCCAAAAGAGATGTAGTCAAATTCTGGTGCCTCGGAAGGTGCGTTGTTTCTGGAATTGGCCTCCCATTTCATGCCTACCACATGGTTGACGATGTCAACTGGGTCGAAGTTGTTGGCAGGTACTTTGATGGTGACCTGGCCGGCATTGGTGATGTTGTTTGGATAGACTAGGCTTGTTTCAGAAATGACAGAAACAGTGTAGTACTCAGTTTCAAAGTCGTAGCCTAGCTTGAATTTCACCTGAGCACTTGCCGACATGGAAAGGAACAGCAATGCTGTTGCGCATAGAGTGTTTACTTTGTTCATTGTAAAAGTTTAATGTCTTTAGTTAAAAAGTGGTTTTTAAAACCTTTTATGCTTGCGGAGGGGAATTAGCCTTTTATCGTGAGGGGAAGGGAACTTGTGTCTAAAGTTTGCGTGATTCAAAAAATCGTTCAAAATTAATACTTCTTATTTGAATTTGCAAGTGTTTTGATAACTATAATTGACTAAAATCATGCCGTTCGGATAAAAAATAAGTGTTCTTTTTAAATTTTATTTTACTAATATTATAAAGTTATAAACAGTTAAATACCATAAGGCCGACTTTTGGAGCTTTACTTAAACTGATTTTGAAAAAAGCAGACGATTTGCCTTGTAGAATCAAGGCTTTTGAAGCTGCAAAGGCAAACCGTCCACTCGTCGTCTTAAACCATTTTTCACCATTAAATGCAAGAACGCCAAGGTCTATTTTCTTCAAAAAACCAACCTTGAAATTCTTGCATTTAACGTGAAGTAGTATTATTCAACCCAGTGGCTCCTTACGGAATCTGCTGGAATATCTGGAAGCTCGCAGAGTTCAAAGTATTGTTCGGGTGCAACAGTACGTTGAAGAATATCATCTGGTCAATATCGCTGCCACCACCTTGGTAAATCACTTTACCATCCATGTTGGTATCAGGCGACCTGTAACCGTGGCGGATAAAGTTGAAGTTGCCATTGGTGTTTGCTGGGTCGTTCAGCACATCGAAGAAGATGGTACTTCTGTCCGAGTTCGCACCTTGGAAGTTCACTTTGTTGTCCATATTGGCGTTTCCACCCCAAAGCACCTTGTAGTTGCCAGCGGTCTTCATTGGCAGTGCGGTAGGCGTTGCAGGGCTGACATAGACCTGTGTTGAGGATGAAGTAAAGTCAATGAACAGTGAGTTCACCCGCTCCCTGGTCAATGGTAGCGCTGCCGCTGTCATCACACCAAGGTGGTTCCTATGCCTGATGGCCACATAGTAGTCATCCGTCTTTGTTTTGATTACTACCGGACTTACACCATCCAAGTCAACAATATCGCCGTCCCTTTGGAGCAGTGCAGACCTTGAAAGCAACCTGTTCGCTGGGTTCAACTTGCTTCGCAACTCGATGAACACCCAGTCAACGATAGCGTTAGGCCCTGTCACATTCAGTACGCTGCTTTGGATGGTTTCGCCACCACCACCGCCCAGGTGTACGAATGGTTTTGTACCCGTTGGGGAAACTAAACCAGTGTATGGCTCTGTCAATGGAATGTACGGCCTACCAAGGCTGTCCAATTTCGTGCGTAGGTTGTCATTCATCAAACCGGTAGCTTGAACAAATGAACCTTGCAAGAATGCCTTCAAGCGAATGAATGCAAATGGGTCTGGGTCCATATAGTCAGCTGTGCCGTCCAAGTCTGTGTCATCATCCAGTACGTCATCGTTGCCGTTGGTATCCTCATCTATTGTCAGGATGCCATCATTGTCGTCATCTGGGTTGCGTGGGTCAGACTCGCCAGCATCCACCGTACCGTTCAGGTTTTCGTCCTCAACATTGTCACGGATACTGTCTTCATCAGTGTCGTTGCTGACTGGGTCTGTCTCGTTCTGGTCCATAACTCCGTCATGGTCAGCGTCTTCGACACCATCTGCAAGGCCATCGTCATCCGTATCGGTATCCAATGGATTGCTATCAACACCAGCGTTGTAAGCTGCATCACCACCCGTCTCGGCATCATCTGGGATTTGGTCCCCATCCGTATCGCTGTTCGGGTCATAACTGTTGATGTCATCGGCATCGGCAACGCCATCGTTGTCATCGTCAGTATCTGTGCTGTTCGGAAGCGTGTCATGGTCGAAATCGCAAGCTCCTGACTTGTTGTTTGGAATGCAAGCGTCATTGTCATTCGGGTCATACAAGAGGCTGCCTACAGGTGCGTTTGCGATGAATCCATCATGGT
>JADLHE010000346.1 GCA_020848965.1 Saprospiraceae bacterium | reverse complement strand
CATGGTACCAAATGGGTGCGTTTTGTGGGCACAGGTGAATTTGTTCTTGTCATAAGGCTCACCACTAGCCGTTGGCTTGCCGTGGAAGAGGTCGGAGTAGTAAGATGCAAGGCCAAATTCCTCATCCTGCGCCATCAAGGCGGTTGCGAAGAACAGGTTTAAGAAGAAAATCTTCAAGAAATTTTTCATGGTAAGTTTGTTAAAGAATCACAGTTATTGAAGTCTGACATTGTAATGAAACTGACTACAACGCCCGCCTTCACTGCCTATTTCATGGTTAAAAACAAATACTTGACCTGCCCTCTATTTTCGCAGGCAACAGTCTATTTATCCTACAAAATAACCACATTTTTACAAAAGCCGCAAACTTCAAGATACAAACAACTGATTATCAATAAAAAAGAATCAATTGCCACCCTCGCTTGAATCGGGTTCTTTGGTTTTATCAGCGGCTTTTTCGCTTTCTTCCAATTCTTTTTCTTCCGAAATCACCTCAATTTTCACATTAGCAGTCCCAGCTTTCAAAATGCCCAATTTTGAAGCAGCAGCTCTTGAAAGGTCAATGATCGTCCGGGTGGAAGACATTCTATCATTAACTCGAACAACTACCGATTTGTTATTAACCAAACAGGTGACCCGCAGTTTTGTGCCCATTGGTAACGATTTATGGGCACAGGTCATGGCATTTTTGTTGTAGCGTTCGCCACTGTAAGTCCTCGTTCCGTGATACCGATTGCTGTAAAAAGCTGCTTTACCAACTTGCTCCTGCGCACTTATTGTGCAACACAAAGCCCCAAGCAAAATAAGTATAGCAAAAATTTTCTTCATAGTCATGACGATGGTGGCAAAAATTACTACAATATTGACAATCAGCACTTTAAATAGTGAAAATTACCAAAAACAAAGCATGTTTCCTTCACAATTTGAGTGCAAACTCGATATTAAACACGGGTAGTAAGAATGCAAATACAGCAAAATTTCACGACAAAGTTCAGCTTTTTTCAAAAATAAGAACCCGACATGCTGTCCTATTGATTGGCAAAATCAAGTAATCCAAGGCCAAAATGTAACTTTGCAGCGGGTTCCGTTGTTTTGACATCCGCCAAAAGGCAAACAAGGAATTACCATTTTCAAATCAGCAATCAATTTTCTTCAATGAGTAAGCACGGAAGGGTTCTGGTGGCAATGAGCGGTGGGATTGACAGCACGGTCACCGCCATGCTCATGCATGAGGAAGGCTATGAAGTGGTAGGCATTACCATGAAAACTTGGGACTATGCCTCCTCCGGTGGAAGCCACAAAGAAACCGGATGCTGTAGCCTCGACTCCATCAACGACGCCCGAAAAGTGGCCGTTGACATGAAGTTCCACCATTTCATTGTGGACATTCGGGAAGAGTTTGGGGACCATGTCATTGACAATTTTGTGGATGAATACATGGCGGGCCGCACGCCGAACCCCTGCGTGCTTTGCAATACCCATATTAAATGGAGTGCCCTGCTGAAACGGGCCGATTCTTTGGATTGTGAGTTCATTGCCACAGGCCACTATGCAATCATAAACCAAGAAGAAGGCAGGCATTTTATCACCAAGGCAAAAGACAGGCAGAAAGACCAATCCTATGTGCTTTGGGGCCTTAGTCAAGAATGCCTTAGTCGTAGCCGCTTTCCCTTGGGGGGAATGACAAAGCCCGAAGTCCGGCAGATTGCCTTTGAGCGGGGCTATACCGAGTTGTCAAAAAAAGGAGAGAGCTATGAAATTTGCTTCGTGCCCGACAACGATTACCGAGGTTTCCTAAAAAGAAGGATAGACGGCCTGGAAGAAAGGGTGGCAGGCGGTAAATTTGTGAATACGGCAGGCCAAGTTCTTGGCGAACACGAAGGCTATCCGTTTTACACCATCGGCCAAAGAAAGGGGCTTGGTATTGCATTTGGTCAGCCAATGTTTGTGGCGGAAATAAGGCCCGAAAGCAATACCGTCGTGCTTGGCACGGAAGATGAACTGATAAGAAACAGCATGAAAGTCGGGCAAGTAAATGCCATGAAATATGCCAGCTTGCCGGAAGACCTTGAGCTGGTCACAAAAGTCCGGTACCGTGACAGTGGCACTTACAGTCTGCTGCGCAATTTGGAAAACGACCAAGTGCGAGTTGATTTCTTGGCCAATGTGAAAGGTATTGCTCCGGGTCAATCAGCCGTTTTCTACGAAGGAGACGATGTGGTTGGAGGCGGTATAATTTACAGATAAACCATTGAATAACAATACTTTAAATCAGAATGCCATGCAAAGGTTCTTCTCTTTCGCATCCGCCCTTGCGCTTGTTCTAATAGTCGCCTCTTGTAAAAAGACGCCTGATGATTATACACCAGCGGAAAAAGGCTATGATTATTTTCCCCTGACCGTGGGTAAGTTCATCGAGTATCAAATGGACTCCACGATTTATGACCCCAATGGCGACTCGACGGTTTTCCACTCGACCTCTTACATGCGGGAAGAGATTGTGGATACGCTCACCGACAACAATGGCAATACCTTATACAAAATTGAGCAATTTGAGCGAGCTGCGGACAGCCTTCCTTGGTCCATCAAAAAAGTGCTCAGCATGGCTTTGATTGACGAACAAGCCGTCCGAACCGAGGACAATTTGAGGTTCATCAAAATGGTTTTCCCCGCCAAAAAAGGCAAGAATTGGGATGGGAATATCCATTTTGACAATAGCCT
>JADLHE010000345.1 GCA_020848965.1 Saprospiraceae bacterium | reverse complement strand
TTTGTTGCTGTCACCTTCTAGGCGGATAGAGCTTGCGTTAAGGTCACCCTGCTGGATAAGCAGAACGCTGTTGTCGTTGCCAATTTGGATGAGGCGTGGGTCGTTGTTGCTGCCAGCAAAGTTGTTGACACCGTCCTGTAGCATGTTGATTTGGTTCGTGTTGCCTTCAACCGTAGCGCTCATGCTATTGGATGTACCATTTTGAGTAACGATGTTGAGGTTGCCATCACCAACGATATTCAATTTTGCATACTGGTTTTCACCATTTTGAGCTTGGGCAGAGTTGTTGTTGCTGCCTTTCACGTCAATTTGTGCAACCTGACTGCCAAGGCCCAATTGCTGCTGGATGGATTTGTTGTTGTTGCCAAGGTGTGAAATCAAGGCTTCGCTGTCGTCAGACTGGAGGTCTTGGTTGGCAATATTGCCATCTCCGTCTTGTGTAATGGTAGCTTTGTTCCTATTGGCTTGGATAGCGGAAACGCCTTGGTTACCATTGCCAACTTGTTGGATGAAAACCAAGTTTTCATCACCAGTAACTTGGTTCTCAGCAGTGTTGGTGCCACCATTTTGACCAAGGGTCAAATTGTTGTCGCTACCTGTGTGAATAACCAATGTCTTGTTTTGCGTGCCTGACTGGGTAATATCGGAAGTATTCCGGTTTCCAACTTGCTCTAAGTTGTTGGAATTAGTTTGCGCTGAAATTGCACCAGCAAACACGACTGCAGTTGAGAATAAAAATAACTTTTTCATAGGGAGTTCAATAATTTTGTTGAAAATTGACGCAATGTGATTCACGGGAAGAACCCCACGCCTCTTGTTATGAGAAATGAATTGATTTGCAAACTTGTGAATAGTGCGTAGATTGACCAGTTGACCCGAACTATGAAGTTCGAAGGGTTTGAAAGACTAGATTTTTACTGGTGCTGCTGTGAGTGAGAAGAATGAAATGAATGGGCAGAAAAAATTGCGCTCTGATGTTTTGCAGCGGTGCAAAGGTACGCACAGGCTTTTCCATAAACCAATAAGGGATACCCGTATTTTGCCCTTACGTGATTCTACCGAAATCATGTCATAACAATAAAAATATGGTCAAAAACATAACGGAATTTAGCTGTTTTGAAGCTGGGGACCTTACCAAGCTGCGAGAGATACTCCACCCAGCGGTACATGGTGTTGACACAATGTTTAGCCTTGCTCATGCCTACCTAGCAGTTGGCGAAAAGTCATTGCCACACCGTGTGACAACCAGTTCGGAGACCTATTATATATTGGAGGGCATTGGCCAGATATTTATAGAGGGCAAGGTGTTCTCGCTTCAAAAAAATGATGTGGCCTTCGTGCCTGCAAATGCTTTACAATGGGTCAAGAACACTGGCGAGGCAACATTGTCCTTCCTTTGCATCGTAAGTCCGCCTTGGTCGGCCGCTGGCGAGGAGGTTTACGATGAGAAAGTGGTTTGACCATTGGCGGTATTTCATTTTACATTTGCCGTTGAAAATGAAAATGCTACTTGTCACCAAGAAATTTCCCTACCCATTGAAAGAAGGGGAGCCTATCGCCATCAACTATTTGGCGAAATCGCTCGTCGCATTGGGCTGGCAGATAGATTTGCTGGTTTTGAATACGAGTAAGCACTTTTTCGACCCCGCTGACCTGCCTGCTGACCAGAATTTTTTCCACGAAATCCATTCGGTCAAAGTCCATAACCATATCACTTTGGCAGGGGCGTTCAAAAGCCTGATGGCTGGTCAGTCCTATATCCTGGACAGGTTCTACTCAACGAAATTCGCCCAAAAACTCAAAGAATTGCTGTTGCAAAACAAGTATGATGCGGTGCAATTGGAGACCATCTATTTGGCACACTACACTGATATTGTTCGGGAAAACAGTGCCGCCGTATTGTCGCTTCGTGCGCACAACGTTGAGCACAGAATTTGGGAAAGAGTGGCTGCAACAACCCAAAACCCGCTCAAAAAATGGTACCTGAACAACCAAAATCGGCAGCTTCGGAAATTCGAGATGGCAGCCCTGAACAAGTTTGACCTTTTGATTGCGATAACGCAACCAGACTTGGATGAATTCAAAGGGTTCGGTTTACAAAATAGAAGTGTCGTTGCCCCGGTCGGGATTGATTTACGGGATTACCCAGATGTCCCTTTGGAACCACAGTTCATTCAGCAACTGTGTTTCATCGGAGCTTTGGATTGGATGCCCAACCAGCACGGACTGGTTTGGTTCTTGGAAAATGTGTGGCCAAAACTGAAAACCAAGTTCCTTGGTTGCAGTTTTCACATTGCTGGCAAGAACACGCCTGACTGGGTGCAGAAAAAAGCCGAACCTAGCGTCAAAGTGCATGGTGAGGTGCCCGATGCAAAAGCGTTTATCATCGAAAATGGAATTTTGGTGGCCCCAGTGTTTTCTGGTAGCGGCATTAAGATAAAGGTGATGGAAGGTATGGCCTTGGGTAGGGTAGTGGTCACCACCGAAATAGGGGCTGAGGGCATTTCGGCAGTTCATGGCCAAGATTTTCTGCTTGCCAATGATGCGGAAGCGTTTGAAGCCCGTATAAAATGGTGTTTTGAAAACCCCAGTGCAGCCGCCGAAATTGGACGAAGGGCAAGGGCTTTTATTGCGCAGCATTACGATTTGCGGGAAATCGCCCAAAAAGTCTCGAAGGCTTATGAGTCCTTCGCAATGCATTGAAAATCAAAATTTTATCAAAATACTTTACTATGAAAAGGTTCAATTGGTTCTTTTTTTTGGCCACATTTTCAATCTCTTTTTTAGCTTGTGGTGGCTCCAACGAGCACACTGAAAAAGAGGACGCACTGAAGGACGAAGTCTTTGCCATCCATGACGAAGTGATGCCCAAAATGTCTGACATAGTGGCTTTAAAGGGCAAATTGTTGGATATGGCCGCCGATTCCACGAAAGCCTTGGAGGCAAAAGCTGCCATTTCCCAATTGGAGAAAGCCGAGGAGGGCATGATGGATTGGATGAACAATTTCCAGCAACCAGACAAGCTCCGGGAAACCAAGCAACACGAAGAAATCATGGCCTACCTCGAAAGCGAAAAACAACGCATCGCAGCCGTTCGGGAAGCCATGAACAACAGCATCAAAACGGGCCAGCGCATACTGGCAGAGGCACCCAAGGCGGAGTAATGCTTTTGTTTCCAATGCCGAAACATGTGGCATTAATGGGGGCTTGGCAATTTTGTAAATTTGGATTGCTAGGTTTTGCCAAGCCTTTAACAAAATTTAATTTCATTTCCATTGCCTCTGCATCGAAAAAAGCCTACCTTTGCGCCTCTTTTGAAAAAATGGTGGAAAATCGGCAGTCCCGGATTGTAGTCTGAGCGTGACCTAGCATGCTTCCCCCATTCATCATTTATTCTTCTACCATTTATCATTTCAGTCAAGATGCAAATCAGAAACATCGCCATCATCGCTCACGTTGACCACGGAAAAACGACCCTCGTGGACAAGCTCCTCGTGGCTGGCAAACTCTTCGGCGACCATGAAACGCCCGGCGAACTCATCATGGACAACAACGACCTGGAGCGGGAGCGTGGCATCACTATTTTGGCCAAAAACGCTGCGTTCTGGTACAAAGGCGTGAAAATCAATGTGATAGACACCCCTGGCCACGCCGACTTCGGTGGCGAGGTAGAACGGGTGCTCAACATGGCCGACGGTGTGCTGCTGCTCGTGGATGCCTTTGAAGGCCCCATGCCCCAGACCCGTTTCGTGCTTCAAAAAGCCATCGAGCTTGGCCTGAAGCCCATCGTAGTCATCAACAAAGTGGACAAAGAAAACTGCAAACCGGAAGAGGTGCAGGACCATGTTTTTGACCTGATGTTCAACCTCGGCGCCACGGAAGACCAATTGGACGTCCCTACGCTTTTCGGCTCTGCAAAGCAAGGTTGGATGGGCAAAGATTATAAGACGCCTACCGGCAATATCACGCCGCTGCTCGATGCGATTATCGAACACATTCCACCTCCAAATGCACACCAAGGCACCACGCAGATGCTGGTGACTTCCCTCGACTATTCCAGCTATATCGGTCGTATTGCCATCGGCAGGCTGCACCGTGGCTCCTTGAAGGCCAACCAACAGGTGGCACTCATCAAGCGGGATGGCACTATCGTTCGCCAGCAAATCAAAGGGGTTTACCTCTTTGAGGGCATGGCGAAAGTGAAGGCCGAAGAGGTGCAAGCTGGTGACATCTGCGCTATCCAAGGTATCGAAGGTTTTGATATTGGCGACACGATTGCCGATTTGGAAAACCCAGAACAACTGCCAGCCATCAGCATTGATGAGCCAACTATGAGCATGTTTTTCACCATCAACGACTCACCTTTCTTCGGTCAAGAAGGTAAGTACGTCACCTCTCGCCACATCCGTGAGCGTTTGGAAAAAGAGTTGGAGAAAAACCTCGCCCTTCGAGTAAAGGACGGTGAAACCACCGACTCTTGGCGGGTATTTGGCCGGGGCGTACTGCACCTTGCCATTTTGATAGAAACCATGCGCCGTGAAGGCTATGAACTGCAAATTGGCCAGCCTCAGGTTATCCTCAAACGCATAGACGGTCAATTGCACGAGCCGGTGGAGGAGTTGACGATTGACGTTCCTGAAACAGGCTCCGGTACTGCCATTGACATGGTGACCCGTCGCAAGGGCATCATGACCTCTATGGTTCCAAAGGGCGACCGGGTCATTTTGCGCTTCGAAATGCCATCACGAGGCATCATCGGTCTGCGTGGCAATTTGTTGACGGCTACAGCAGGCGAGGCCATTATGACGCACCGTTTCATCGAGTTCCAACCTTTTAAAGGCGATTTGCCCAAGCGCCAGAACGGCTCCTTGCTTTCGATGGAACAAGGCAAAGCAATCCCATACTCCATCTTCAACTTGCAAGACCGTGGCAAGTTCTTTGTGGAGGCCAATGAGGAGATTTACGAAGGACAGATTGTTGGTGAGAATTCACGTCCCGGTGACATGACGGTGAACGTGACCAAGACCAAGAAGCTTACCAACATGCGTGCCTCTGGTGCCGATGAAAAGACGAAACTTACGCCGCCTATCCGATTCAGCTTGGAAGAGGCGCTCGAATACATCATGGAAGACGAATACGTGGAAGTGACGCCGAAAAGCATCCGCCTCCGCAAGATTTGGCTCAAGGATTTCGAGCGCAAGCGCTATTCCAAGTCAACGGAAATGGTGGAGGAAGAAGCATAAAGTCTGCCCCGTTCAGACCACCAAAAAGCCCCGAGCGCAGCAGTGCTTCGGGGCTTTTTTTTATAATGGAGTGGGGGAATTGCACACGAAGCCTACCGTTTTCGCTGGTTTGACAGTTTTTCCCGGTGCATGAGTTCGTCAATTTCGGCAGCTTCGAGCAAATAGGCAATTAGTAATTCATGGTTGATTTCCTTTGTTGAAAAGAACCGCTTATTGTAAACTTGTTTGCGACTGCCCCGCTCAAGGTATTGAGCCTCATCGGCCAATAGATTGCCGTAGTTGAAGCCAAATTCGACCCCTTGCCAAGTCTTGCTTCCCCAAGAAACGGCCCCGGGCCAGATATAACAAATGCCTTTGTGTTGCTTGTAAAAAGGCACATTGAAGGAGAGTTTTTCTTTGATGCTGGGCAATGTATCGCTGATTAGCCCCCTCAAATCCTCCAAAATTTCCAACTGGTCTTCTGGCAAAAAACCGAGCAGTTCGCTCATGGAGTTGAACCTGACGTTTTGGATTTGCTTCTTCACTTCCATATCTCGCTTTAATTTTTTTATAATTTTATAGCAGAACATCAGACGCTTTGAAAGCGTTAAATTTTTGGATTCCAAAACTCTAATTTTGAGCGTTTTTTGCAACCAAATCATTCATCCATTAAATTAGCTACAAACATGAAAAAAATCCTAGTAATCCTATTTGGGCTATCCATTTTAACCTCTTGTGTCTCCAAGAAAAAATTTCAGCAATTGGAAGAA
>JADLHE010000344.1 GCA_020848965.1 Saprospiraceae bacterium | reverse complement strand
CATTGGCGACCTGGATAAACTTCACAAATCGGGCAAACCCTTTTTCAGCGCCATCATGACCGGCAGTGACCACGGGCCATTTGTCATCCCCAAATACTTCAAACCCAAGCACGAGGATGCAACCTTAGGCGTTGTGGAATATGTGGATTGGTCGGTGCGGAAATTTCTGCGCATTGCTTCGCAAAAGCCTTGGTTTGACAACACGATTTTCGTTTTTGTGGCCGACCACGGCAGCTCCATGGACAAGCGCTATGATATGCCGCTCAGCTACCTGCATTCGCCGCTTATCATTTATGCGCCCAAATTGCTTGGCGAGCCGCATAGCTATCCGCAATTGGGCAGCCAAGTGGATGTCTTCCCAACCATCATGGGCCTGCTGAAACTGCCTTATGTAAACAACACCTACGGCATTGACCTATTTCGGGAGAGCCGCCCCTTCGCTTGCTCCTATGCCGACGACAAATTTGCCGTGCTGAACACGGAATACATGTTCGTCTCCCGTGAAAATGGCGTGACCAGCCTCTACAATTATCGCACTGGCGACGTTAAGGACTATTCAAAGGAACTCCCAGAACTGAGGGAGGCGATGCGGACTTATGGGGAAAGCGTTTTCCAGACGACGCAATGGCTGAGGCATAATGGGAAGCAGGTGCCGCAATAGATATTACTATGCTTAAAGGATTTTTTATGCCAGAAGGGGCACAATTTATAATTTCAGCCTAATTTTTCATCCTCATTGGCATTCTTCAAATGCTCAATATCATTCAAGTCCTTTGGTCTCGCAGCGGCTTCTTTATCTTCCAATAAATCCTTTAAGGTGATGAAAGAAATTTCGATGCTGTTTAGGCGAACTACTTCTCTGCGCTTGTAAGCATCTTGAAATTTTATAGGTGCTTTGATTTCAGGCAAAAGGTCAAGCGTATAATCATCGGAATCAAACCTAAAGAATGATTTTTTCGGATTTGGCATTTTCTCATCTTTAAAAGCTTGAACGTCACGCCCCAATTCTTCAAGTGCCTTTATTAAATTGAAGTAATTCTCGTACGAAGGGTTGTACCAAAAATCAATATCCGGCTTACTTACCACTTCACCTGAAAAGTTCATGGAATGCCTGAAGTATCCATGAAGTGCGACGGCAGTTCCTCCAACAATCATACATTTCACATCATGCTTGTTGAAAACCTCACATACCCTAAGGATGTTTTTTGCCAAGTTGCTCTCCATTTTCTTGGTGTTTTTTAGAATTTGGCTTTTGTGCGCTCACTTTATCAATAAAATTCTTCCGCAAAAGGGCCATAAAATCTTCAAACTCCCCATAACTGGTATTGGTAGAAATAGGTTTGTCAGAACCTTTTTCAGCAACAAGTTTTAAGGCTTGGAAATTGTCGAATTTAGTTATCGCAGCCATATTTTGGAATTAGGCTCTTATAAAAACTTGATTGAAAATCAATAACTTAAAGTCCATTTGCTGTACAAAGTTGATACTTTTCCATGATGGTTCAAACTCCAAGTCATCCGTTACTGAATCATTTTTGTCCAAAATCAACCATTAACTATGAACAAATGACTCCATTTAGAAACAGCTGCTTTGCTTCGTAAGAATCCCATTTCTGATTTTGAACGCTCAAGCAAAATGTCAAGAAACTATCAAAAGCAAGAAACTGCTAAGACGTGCCGTGGGCAGGTCCTTTGTTTTACTCAAACCCAAACTTCTTCAACCCCTCCCCTACCTCTGGGCACGACATAAACAACCGCCAAAGCAGCCCCGTCCGCTGGTTTTCCATCATGACCACCATCGGCCCTTGGTCAATGGCTAAGTACCATTTAGGATAAAAATTAGCCTGCTCGCTGAAAGCATCATAAAAGCCGTATTTGCCGAAAATGGTACCGCCAAGGTCATCGTGGAAATGCCGCATGGCTGCCATGCTTTCCTTCGGTGTGTAAGGAAATGAAGAAAGCGCCGCCGTTGGCGAAATGACGCCGAGGTCTTCCTCTGGGCAATGCGCAGCATAGAAATTGATGGAGTAGCTTGCCGTTAATCCCCAGCAGTTCGGGCCATAGCCCTTGTAATGCTTGGGGTTTGCTACACAATGGTCGTAGTTGATGAGGGTATGGTTGACGCATTCTTGCCAGTAGTCGGCGTATTTATCTTTCAGTTTTCGGGGGTCGAGGCCAAGGTAGGAGTAGTGCGACCAGAACAGTGGACCGCCAGAAACGCTCCTGCCTTGGTGGCGCAGGCCCAACTGATGCCCATATGCCTTGGGGCCACCTTTGATTTTGCCACCTTCTGCCCAACCATCGTGGTAAACAGCAGCTGGAACCCCATGTGTGGGCGAGCAACCTGCCAATATGTAGGTAATAAGGCATTCGTTGTAGCCCCGGATGCGGAAATTCATCTTCCACTCATTCTTTGGCGACCAGTGCCAAAAGAGCACATTTTCCTTTTGTGGGCCACGGTGCCAGTCCCATTCCACCTCCCGCCATAGCTTGTCAATCTTGGCGGCGAGGGCTTTTTCCTCCGCATTTCCATCTTTGAAATATTGTCGGACGCAGAGCATGCCCTGCACGAGGAAGCTCGTTTCCACCAAATCACCGCCGTCGTCCATTTGCCCGAAGGGCACCACCTTGCCCGTACGGCCATCCATCCAATGCGGCCAAACGCCGTGAAAACGGTCGGCTTTTTCCAGCCAATTTATCGCATGATTGAGGTGCTCATAGCCCTGCTGACGAGTGATGAAGCCCCGCTCGATGCCCACCAAAATGGCCATCAAGCCAAAGCCAGAGCCACCCGTGGTAACGACGTGCTGGTCGTTGTCGGGATAGACGCCATCCATGTGGATGCGCTCACAGGCCAGCTTGGAATTGGGTTCGGCACCTTCGTAGAAGTATTGGAATGTATGCTCCTGAACTGTTTTAAACAGCTCGTCATCAGTTAGTTGCGTTTTGATAGGTTGCGGTGCAATGGTGGGTTGCTTCGTTGCGCAAGCAAAAAAAAGTAACAGGAAGGAAATGGGAATAAGCCTAGTCATTATTTAGTTTTGTTGAAGGAATTGCCTGTCGTTGAATACTTCAAACTGCTTTTCGCCAGCTGGTTCACCGTTGTAGGTCAGTTTAATCGTGTAAATTCCAAGTTCCCATCTTATTCCTTCAACGGGTTGGATTTCCGCTGCATAGCCTAGTCCACCATCTGACATGGTCAATTGAATACGCTGGGTTGGAAAAACATCCCCATTGCTATTGGTAACCGTGCCTTGAATCGAAGGGTCGGCCTCGTCCCGCCCTTCAAATGCTGCGGAAACCATTGGGTGATGCAGCACCGCTTCCACGATGGAAAGTCGGGCCATGTCATGGTCGCACCAGTTTTGTGCGCTGAATTGGTCACGGGTGCAAATCCTGATGGTAGATTTGATTGGCTGTGGCCCTCGGAACAGCGCCCACCAAACCCCAAAGGCCAAAATAGGAATGCCCACGAACCATAGCCAGTTGGTTTTCTTTTCCGGCGCATGGGTAATGGGGAAATTCGCCGCTGGTTTTTCTTGTGCGGCAGGCTTGGGCAAGGGAGTCGGTTTGGGCTTATCTTTTTCGATGCTTTCAATCAAAATCTGCACCTTTTCGTGCAATTTATTGAATGTAACCGTCTCCTGTTCGTAAGTCAGCACACCTTTTAGCTTGTCCTCCCTCAATTTTTCCAGTTGGGAAGAAAGGCTTATAGCGGTTTTCAAGAAATCGCCGCCCGATTTACTGGTTTTTAGCTGTGCAATGAGTTCGTCGAGCACCTGTTCCAAGTCACCAGCCTCCAGCCAAGCTTCGATTTCCGTCCTGTTTTTCAGTTTCATTTGAATGCGTTTCAGTAGCTGGGAAATTCATTTCCCAATAAGATTTAATGACTGTCGGGAAATGAATTTCCCGACTACTATCGGTCCATTTCAAAAACCTTCTCCATATAAGGCTTCCCGTCCACCTGCAATTGCAATTTATACTTGCGCAGTTTCCACTGTACGCCGTTGATGGGCTGAATCTCCCCAACGTAACACGACTCCCCAAAGCTGGTGTCTTGAACCATTGTGATGGGTTTGGTGGGGAAGTTTTCACCCGTGTCCCAAAGCACATTACCCGTGACAGCAGCGGTCTTGCCAGCCAAATCGGGGAAATGGCCCGTCAAATGCAGCACGCTGTTCGACTCGAAAATGGAAATTTTCTGCAAGTCTTCCGTGCAGCAATGGATACTGTTTTTCAAGCGCTCCAAAGTGCAGATTTTAAGCTCAGCCTTTCCAGTTGAAACGGGTGCCACCACTTCGGGGGGCGCTATTTCGCCTCCTTCTGGCGAGGGCTTATCGGATTTGCAATTGGTAAAAATCAAAGCAAAAATGGCGAAAGCAAAAACAAATGTCTTATTCATCATAAAGCAAAACGGCTTATTAAAAAATTGATTATCAACAAGATGCAAAGTCAAGCGTACCAATCCAGCATCTAGTATCTAGCATTCAGCCCCCAATCACTGCAATTCCAACACCAAGGTCGTGTATCGCCCAATAGTGATACTCTCTAGGCTGTTCAGCATCTCGCCCGACATCACGTTTCTGGCTTTGCTGAAACCCGCCATCCGCTCGGTGAAACGCTTCGTTGCAAGGTTTTTTGGCTGGTCGTTGCAATTCATCACGCACATCACGGTCTTCTCGGCATTGTGGCGGAAATAGACATAGACACCGTCTTCCGGTACGAAATGCGTCAAACTCCCCGTGTGCAATACGGGGTTTGCCTTGCGGTAGTTCGCCAATTTCTTGAAATAATTGAAGGCGTCGTTCTCTTTGTCGCTGCGGCCCGCTGCGGTGAACTTATTGGCGGCATCGCCGGGCCAGCCACCGGGGAAGTCCTGCCGCACCTTGCCATCGGGGTTGGTGTAGCCAGTGAGCAAAATCTCGGAACCATAATCGAGAGAGGGAATGCCACGGGTGGTCATCATAAAAGTGTAGCCAGCCTTGAGCTTGTCCACGTCCTCCCCAACGACGGAATAGAACCGGCTGAGGTCGTGGTTGTCGAGGAAGAGCACGTTGCGTTTGGGGTCTTCGTACAGAAAATCTTGCGAAAGGGTCATATACGGACGAATGGCCCCCGTCAGCCAATCGTTTTTTTGCGTGAGCGCATCGGTGATTGCAAACATCAAGGGGAAATCCTTTGCCGATGGCAAATGGTAATTGAACTCCTTGCTCAGGCCATTGTCGGCGGTATAATAGGCCAAGGTGGACACGTTTTCCACCCAAACCTCGCCGAATAGCAGCACATTCGGGAACTCCTCCTTCATACGCTCCGCCCAAACGGAAGTGAATTTTTGGTCGGGATAATAATAGGTATCAATGCGGTAGGCATCCTGCCCGCTGTAGGCAGTCCACCATAAAATATTCTGTATCAAGTAGTTGGCGAGCCGTGGGTGCTGCTGGTTGAGGTCGGGCATGTGGTTGTCGAACCAACCGTTACTCACTCGTTCCTTGTCCCAGGCAGCTTGGTAGGGGTCGTGGTTGATGGTTCCCCTGTAAAAGGGTTTGGTGAGTTCCGGCCATTGGTGAATCCAGTCCTCATCGGGCAGGTCTTTGATGAACCAATGCTGGTCGCCGCAGTGGTTGAAGATGATGTCCATGACCACTTTCATGCCCCGACCATGACAGTCATTGATGAGTTTCCGGTAAAGCTCATTGTTGCCAAAACGCCTGTCAATATTGTAAAAATCGGTGACGGCGTAGCCGTGGTAGCTCTCATAGGGCTGGTTGTTTTCTAGGACGGGGTTCAGCCAAAGCGCCGTTACGCCCAGTTCGTTCAGGTAGTCGAGGTGGTTGATGACGCCTTGTAAGTCGCCGCCGTGGCGGAAGTACATTTTCTGGCGGTTGGTGCCCACTTGGGTCATGTCCGGGTAGCTGTCGTTGCTGGGGTCGCCATTCGAAAAGCGGTCGGGCATGATGAGGTAGATGAAGTCGGAGGAGTTGAGTGAATAGTGATTGGGGACTGGTGATTGGGGACTGCCGACTGCCGACTGCCGACTGCCGACTTTAGGCCTAAGCTCATACGGGTAGTTCTTCTTATCGCTGCCTTTTGTAAGCACGATATTGAACCTGCCGGGCTTGGCGCCGGGGCCGATTTCCAGCTCCACGAAGAGGTAGTTGGGGTTCTGAACCTTGTGTACTTTTTTGAGGGCAACGCCTTGGTTGTTCATCAGGCTCACCTCATAATCTTGGATGTTTTGGTCATAAATCAGCACTTCCAAGCTGGGGTTCACCATGCCCGTGAACCAAAAAGGAGGCTCCACCCGCACCTTGTCCACCTTGCCACCCGTGGCGGAAATATGGTGGTGCTTGGACTTCTCCATGCCAATGGGCAGGCGCTGTTCCGGGTTGTTGTCGTAGATATTGGGCTGCTGTGCAAAGCTTTGCGAAGCAAGGAAAGAAAGCATTGCGAAGCAAAAAACGGTGGTGAGTTGACGGTATTTCATGCTATATGATTTTGAACGATGCAATAATAAAACTATTCTGTAAACCGCCTGACAGCAATAGCGGCACGCCTTGGCAGTTGCCCCAAAAAAACTACCTTTGCGCCGCTTGAACCTGTGGGGCAATCCTTTCGATTTTGGGCTTACCGAAACACAAGGTACTCGCTGATGTAAAACCATTATTTTCAATGAAAAAACTTTTGTTCGCTGCCGCAATCTTCATGGCGGCTTTCCAATTTTCCTGCTCCAACGATTTTGAAGTGAATGCACCGTGGAAGGATATACCAGTGGTTTATGCCATGCTGGATGCAAAGGATTCCGTGCATTATATCCGTCTCGAAAAGGCTTTTCTGACCAATGACGAGGACGCCACCGAGATTGCAAAAATTGCAGACTCCATTTATTACGAAAACGCCAAGGTTCAACTGGAGCGGGTCAGCAATGGCCAACTTTTTACGCTGACAAGGGTGGATGGCAACAACTACGGTAGGCCCCGTGAGGAAGGCGTCTTCGCCACCGACCCAAACTGGCTTTACCGCATTGACTCTGCCAGCCTGAAAATGATACCCAACGAACAGTACCGCATCCGTATTGACCGTGGGAATGGCCTGCCGGAAGTCACTGCTTTGGCCCTGATGATACCCCCGATAAAACTGGTACAACCTGCTCCAAACACCCTCGGTTTGAATTTTTCCAGCACTGGGGTTGCCAAAACCACCATCGCCTACGAGGCTCCCGACTCTGCCACGATTTTTGACGCTACCCTCTACATCAAATACGTGGAATACCCGGCCAGCAACCCTTCCGACTTAAACTATGTAACCCTTGAATGGCCGTGGGCAAGGGGCCTCCGAAGGGAAAGTAATTCCAATAATTTCAAAATTGAGCGGGTTGGGAAGGAGTTTTATGAGTTTATGAAAGTCAACATCCCGGAAGATGAGACCAAGGAAAGGGTGTTCTTGGGCATTGATGTAGAACTAATTGGAGCTGACAACAGCGTTGAAAACTACGTGAACGTGAGCTTGGCCAACGCAGGAATCACCGCTTCGCAAGAATTGCCGACTTACTCAAATATCAGCGAAGGCCGGGGCATTTTTGCTTCCATCAGCAAGGTCACAAAATATAGTGTAGGCTTGAGCACGCCTACCCGTGACACCCTAAGAAATGGATACCTGACCAAGAATTTGAACTTCTAAGTAGGTCACTG
>JADLHE010000343.1 GCA_020848965.1 Saprospiraceae bacterium | reverse complement strand
TTCATCCTTGATTTTTACGAAGTAAACACCCGGCAGTAAGGCGGAAACGTCCATGTGCAGCGGCTCCAAAGCGGCGCTCACCTGCCTGTTTTGCTGTTGCAACAACTGGCCTTTTGCATCGAAAATGGCAATCTGGATGGTGCCCGGCTGCCAATTGGCTAATAACGACATTTCATTATTGGCAGGGTTTGGCGAAAGCCGCAGCACTTCGAGGCCATCCCAGCGGACAGACACAAGCTTCGAGTATTCGATACTGCCATCAATATCCACCATTTTCAAGCGGTAGTAATTGATGCCCGTGGCGGGGTTGGGGTCGAGCACTCCATACTGACCTTGCTCTGGGTCGAAGAGCTGGCGATGTATGCTGGCCCAAACTGAACCACTGCCCGACCGCTCCAATTCAAAATGATTCAAGGAGCCATTTGGGGCCACTTCCCATTGAAGCTGCACCGACTTTCCTTGTAGATGTCCTTGAAAATCAATCAGTTCCACGGGCAATAGCGCCAAGACGGCATTCACGGCAGCGAGGGCATCAGCCCGGCCATAGCCGTAGGTGTTGTTCGGGACGTTGGCGCCCGAAGTGCCGCCACAGCTTTGGCTCGATGTCCTTGGCACAGCGGAGCTTTGGATTTTCGTGCGCAACATATTGACTGTCAGATTAGGGTTTGCATCGAGCATGAGCGCCACCGTACCGACAATATGTGGCCCAGCCATGCTCGTGCCGCTGAAGTTCGCATAAGTCCCATCCTTGATGCTGGAGCGGACACTGACGCCCGGTGCGCTGATGTCCGGTTTTATCAAGCTGGAATAGCTTGCTGGCCCACGGCTGCTAAACCCAGCAATACTGTCCAAATTGTCCGTGGCACCCACCGAAAAACTACCAGCGTAGAAGGCTGGCGGGTCGTTGATGGTATTGCAACTGGAGCCGCTGTTGCCCGCCGAAACCACGACCATCACCCCGGCTGCCACGAGGTTGTTGACAGCGGTTTCCATGGTGGCATAGTTGCCAGAATTGCAGCCCTCTGAGTTGGGGCAGCTCCAAGAATTGTTGATGACATCGGGGGCGAGGGCAGGTGTGGGGTTGTTGTCGTTGAGGTCGGTCGGTTCGAGGAACCATTCAAAACATTCAATATAAGTGGTGGGCGTGCCATTGCCCACATCCATATTGCGGCAGCCAATCCACTTTGCACCTGGTGCCACGCCTATTTCGTTGCTGCCGCCGTCGTCACCAATCATCGTGCCCATGGTATGTGTGCCGTGGTTGTGGTCGTCGCAGGGGAAGGGGCTGTCTGAGCCGCAAGGATTGCCGCCAGAGGCCGCATGAATGGCATCGGGCCAGTTGAAATTATGGTCGGCTGTAGAGCCGTTCCAACCCCGGTACTTGCTCTTGAGTGCATCGTGGTCCCATTTGTAGCCCGTGTCTTGGCCGCCTACCACGATGCCCGTACCGTCATAGCCGAGCGCCCAGACGTCATCGGCCCCGATTTGCGCAACGCCCCATTCCACGGCACGGTCGCTGCCTGCGTCAAAGGATTCGGCACGGGGCAGCTTGTTGTTTATTTTTGGGTTGGGGTCAATGCGGCCTACTTCCGGCAAGCGGGCCAGGGCTTCCAGCAGGGCGAGGTCTGCCTGCTCAAACTGCACCATATTGACGACAAAAAATGGGCGGTGGGTCGAGCCACTTTGTTGGGCCAGTTTCAAGACCTGGGTTTGTGTGCGCTCAGCAGTGGCTTTGAGCTGTTGACAAACGAACGGGGCTTTGTCCTTTCGACGGGGGATGAAGGCTGCTTCGCTCAGGTCGGCCTGCTCGGCCATGACGACGATGCAGTCCACCGATTGCCCGGCGTGGGCTACTTGAAAAACAGCGGGGTCAATTTTCGATTGCCAGTTTTGGCCAAAGGCCAAAGCATGGAAAAACAATGCACAGGCAGTGAGTGGCAGGTGTCTCATCAACAGTCCGAATTTAGCATGAAGGATAACTCAGTGGGGGAAGGGACAAATTTAATGTTTCCATGCTTCAAAATGAAGGCAAAAGCGATGTTGAGAAACAAATCGGCGAAATACCCCATAAGTACATAATTTTGCAGCCGCATTTTCAAAAAAGCTAAGTTCTTTCATGAAACATATCCTCATGTCCCGCCTGCTGCTCTCCGCCTTTTTGTTGGCGGTCTGTTTGCTCCGCAATGCGCCAGTTTCTGCCCAGACGCCCAGCCCCGACAACCTCATTCCCCGCAGCCTGCTGTTCAAGGAAAAGACCCGCCACAACGTGCGCCTGTCTTCGGATGGCAGCACTGTTTTCTACCAAAAAAAGGCCGATGGCTCGGACAGTACGCTGTATTACCTGCAAGAAAAAATGCCGCTGAGCGAGAAAAAACGCCGATTTGAGGGCAAGCTCATCAGTTGGAATCTGCTCTACGAAGGCATGCTGACAGCCGTGGTTCAGCAGGATACCAGCTTGGTTTTTTACAGCACAACGCTCGCTGCCAATAAAATGCGGAAGGTGAACGTCTTCCCTTTCAAAAGCCTGACGGTGCTGCATACCAGCCGCCGCTTCCCCAATAAAATTGCCGCAAATATCACCGCTGTTGACCCCACCCAAAGCGGGATTTATCAGCTCGACCTGCTCAGTGGGGCCTCCAAGCGCCTCGGCATGATGGAGGACATGCAGCAGGTGTTTTTCGATGAAAACTTCGGCATGGTGGCTTGCCTGCGGCAAGATTCGCACGAAGTGCGCACCCTTCAGCGCAAGCATGAGGGCCTATGGAAGGATGTGTTCCGATACACGCACCTGCCCGATTTTTTCATCGGCGGCCTGTGCAAAATCGTGTCCGTTAGCAATGACGGTAAGACCATTTATGCCACCGACTATACCAACAAGGACAAGGCCAGCCTCGTGGCCATTAGCACCGAAACAGGCGAAATAACCGAACTGGCCAGCGACCCCGATGCCGATATTTATCCCGGTGCCTTTACCTTGGATGTGACTGGCAAGCCGACTTCCGTGGTGGCGCTGTACGGCAACACCCGCCGCCATTTCATCGGCGATGCCGTCAAAGCGGATTTCGAATTTTTGGAAAAAGAACTGGGCAACCTCGGCTTCGTTGGTGCTAGCCAAAACGACAGCACTTGGCTCGTGCGCAAAATGGACGGTGGGCCGCTCCAGTATTTCCATTTCAACCGAAAGGACAAAAAACTGCTACCCCTTTTCAACGACTACGAACACCTGAACGGCTACGATATGCCCACCCGCACCAGTCATGTCGTGACCACCCGTGATGGCCTGAAACTGCCCATTCACGTCTATGTGCCTTTTGGAATGAGCAATGCCAATGGGCTGCCTAAAGTGCCGCTACCGACCATTATTTATATCCACGGTGGCCCTTGGGTGGGTGTCACGCATTGGAACAGTTGGTTCCACAACCGCAACTTCCAACTGCTGGCCAACCGGGGCTATGTGGTCATCAATATGGAGTTCAGGGGCACCACTGGTTTGGGCAAAGCCCTGATGAACGCTGGCGACAAGCAGTTTGGGGAGGCCATGCACTACGACATCGTTGACGTGGCCGAATGGGCCAAAAAACAGGGCATTGCACACCCAAAACGCCTTGGCATTTGGGGCTGGTCGTATGGAGGCTATGCCGCTAACTATGCCTTGGGCAAAGCGCCAGACCTATTTGCTGCTGGCGTTTCCATGTACGGCCTTGGCGACCTGCCCGGCTTCTGCAAATCGCCGCTGCTGCAAGGCGACAGCCTATGGATTGAGCGGGTTGGCGACGCAAATACGCCCGAAGGACTCGCCCTGCTCGAAAAGCATTCGCCGCTCACTTATGTCAAAAATATCAAAAGCCCCATGCTGCTGACCACGGGCAGCAAGGACCTGATAGTACCCCAAGAGCAATCCGATAAATTTGCCTCGGAACTGAATGCCGCCAAAAAATCGGTCGTCTATTTTTTCTATCCAGAAGAAGGCCACGACTACGCCAAACCCGAGTCTTGGATTTCTTTTTGGGCCATTACTGAACACTTCCTACATAAAAATCTCGGCGGACGCCGGGAGCTTCGCAAGACCGACGTCGAGTCCGGCAAATTCGAGGTCATGTTCGGAAAAGAATTTATTGACAAGATTGATTAGAGAAGTGAGAGGGTGAGAGAAGTGAGAGCGTGAGGGGGCATCTACGTTCTCACGTCTCTCACGCTCTCACCTCTCTCACCTCTCTCACCCTCTCACTTCTCTCACAAACCTTTGTATCTTGCCCCGCTTTTCACCAGAACCCGCATGACAAATCCGCTTTTCAAAATACGAGAGAATGGCAAGTACGGCTTTATGAACGCCATCGGAGAGGTGGTCATCGAGCCGCAGTACGTGGAAGCCGAAGACTTTTACAACGGCTTCTCCCGTGTGCGCCTGAACGACCACATGGTGCCGCTCGACCACCTTGGGCGCTTGTTGCTCCGCAATGTCTATCACTACGTTGGGCTGTTCGAAGAGAACTTGGCCAAAGTGCAACTCGTGCATAAATGGGGCTATATGGATGAGCGGGGCCGCTTGGTCATCCCCATCCAGTTCGATGAGGCGGGCGATTTCAGCGAGGGGCTGGCACCGGTTTCCACGGATGGCCAATATGGCTTCATTGACCCATCGGGCAATATGCCCATCATACCACAGTTCGATTGGGCGGGCGAGTTCCAAAGTGGTTTGGCGCCAGTTACCGAAGGTGACTCATCTGGTTATATTGACCGCAACAGCGAATTTGCCATTGACCCGCTCTTTGACGAATGCCAAGTGTTCCAAGATGGCGTTGGGGTGGTGGTGCGCCAAGGCCGTTGGGGGCTGGTGGACAAATCGGGCAAATTGCTGCTAAAGCCCCAGTTTGACTTGTTGGATGACTATGCCAATGGCGAGTTTTTCGATGGAATGGCCGTGGCCGTGCAAGATGGCAAATATGGCTTCGTAAGCCAAGCGGGTGAGGTAGTTGTTGCTCCGCAATACGATTTCGCTGGCGACTTCGGCGAAGGACTTGCCTTGGTGGAAACTTCGGGCAAGTTCGGTTATATCAACAAAAAGGGCGAAATGGTCATAAAGCCGGGCTTCGCCGATGCGGGCGTGTTCAGCGATGGTCTAGCCCAAGTGAAAGACCACCATGACCAATGGGGCTTCATGGACCCACATGGCCGAGTCGTCATCCAGCCCATGTTCGATGCGGTGATGCCCTTCCGGGACGGGCTGTCGTGGGTCAGCATCGGCGGAAAATGGGGCTATGTGAACGGCTGGGGGGATTGGGTTTGGCGGGAGAAGTGATAATTAGCCCATCTCCTGCACCACCTCCTGTACTTCCGGCACCATGCGCTTCAACAT
>JADLHE010000342.1 GCA_020848965.1 Saprospiraceae bacterium | reverse complement strand
GACCGACCAAGGCAAGGAGGTGTTGAACTTTTGTGCCAACAACTACCTCGGCCTTTCTTCCCACCCGAAAGTCATCGAGGCGGCACACGAGGCCATTCGTACGCATGGCTACGGCATGTCCTCCGTGCGGTTTATTTGCGGCACGCAAGATTTGCATAAAACACTGGAGCACAAGGTTGCCGAGTTTTTGGGACAAGAAGATGCCATTCTCTATGCCGCTGCTTTTGATGCAAATGGCGGTCTTTTCGAGCCACTTTTGGGAGCGGAGGATGCCATTATTTCCGACGAACTCAACCATGCCAGCATCATTGACGGCATCCGGCTTTGCAAGGCAAACCGCTTGCGTTACAAGCACAATGACATGGCCGACTTGGAGGAGCAACTCAAATCTTGTCAAGATGCCCGCCGCCGCATGATTTTCACGGATGGTGCTTTCAGCATGGACGGCACCATTGCGCAGCTAGACAAGATTTGCGACCTCGCCGATAAATACGATGCCATGGTGGCCATTGACGAATGCCATGCAACGGGCTTCCTGGGTAAAACGGGCCGTGGCACCCACGAATACCGGGGCGTGATGGACCGGGTGGACGTGATTACGGGCCCTTTCGGTAAAGCGCTCGGTGGCGCAAGTGGCGGCTTTACGGCTGCCCGAAAGGAAATCGTGGAGATGCTGCGCCAAAGGAGCCGCCCTTATCTGTTCTCCAACACTTTGGCACCTTCCATTGCTGGAGCATCCATCGCTGTTTTGGACATGCTGACCGAAACGACCGACCTGCGTGACAAGCTGGAACGCAATACCGAATGGTTCCGCCAAGCCATGACGGCAGCGGGCTTTGACATCATTCCCGGCGTTCACCCGATTGTGCCCATCATGCTCTACGATGCAGTGCTGGCGCAAAATTTCGCAGCAAAACTCTTGGAGGAAGGCATTTATGTGATTGGCTTTTTCTTCCCGGTGGTGGCGAAGGGCAAGGCTAGAATCCGGGTGCAGATTTCGGCGGCGCACGAGCAGGCGCACCTCGAAAAGGCGGTAGCTGCATTTACCAAGATAGGGAAAGAATTGGGTGTGATTTAATAGCAGTTTGTTAAGGCTTTACATCCTCCTCCATTTGGTTGGAAATGTGATAAAAATCACCAATTAGGATTGACGGAAGTCATCGCCGAATGCCGTGCTGTAAAATAGGTTTGTGGGCGAATTTATTTTCTTCACTAACTAAATGGTACGGAATATGAAACTGTTTGAATTGAATTTTGCGCAAATGTTGATTCGCTATTATCTGATGATGATGGTGATTATTATCGCTGGCTTCATTGGTCAATGGTGGTTGGCGGGCCTTTCATTTTTCATCTTCCTTTCTGCGCTTACGGGTGCAAAGCTTTACGAATCAAGGAAAAAAGCTGCTTCCGAAGGGAAAATGGTCAATATGGAAGACGCAAAAATAGAATTAAGGAAAGCGAGCTGATGCTGAGATTGCCAATGTTTTAGGCAAGATTGCGTTTGAAACGCTTGAATAGGAAGAGGTTGAGCAGCACATGCTGCTCAACCTCTTCCTATTTTAGTCCAATCCTAAAGCTCCTTAAATTCCGCATCTTTGGTGGTATCGCTGGCGGCAGGTTCATTGGAGGGAACCACCTTTTTCAATTCCAAACGGAAAGGGAAATTATTGATGACCGTGCTCAAAGTCAGGAGGTCGGCAGTAAGGGTGTCAACTTTGTAAACAAAGACGGATTCACCTTTTTGCTCGATGATATTATCTTCAAAGCTGTAATCAAAGCTCGGATCCAAAGAAGGTGTCAGGTTGGTGCTCATTTTATCATCGGTGAACTCATAGTAAGTCCCCGTGAGGGTTTCTGTTTCCTTGTTGTTTCTGAACCCTTTTGTGAGTTCCCAGCGCCCGATAAGGTCTTTTTTCAGGTATTCTACCTTGCTAGGGGCATTGTTCACGTCATTTTGGCAAGCGCCAAGCAGCAAGCCCATTGGTAGCAAAATGGAGGATAATCGCAGCAACATGTTTTGGAAGATTGAAGCCAATTGAAAATGTAAAAATAGCCAAACCGAATCAAAGGAAGCGAAACATGGCTTTTGCGCCATTTCCCGTTCATTTGCGCAGCAAAAATAGGTATTTTGTGAAATTCTGCGTTTTTCTGGCCGTGCGGGCAAGTTTTCGCATTTTACCCAACCCTTCTAAACTTAGCTCATGTCTCATGGATTGAAACAAGGTGGTGTATCTTTGCCGCCTTTTTTGACTCCCTTTGATTGCAAACGATAAACCGACGCTTTCATCATTAAATACTTGAGAAATGAAATTGCAAAAATTGGTTGCTGCATTGCTGTTTTTGGGCGTTGTTCTGAGCCTGACTTCTTGCCTGAAGGATTCTTGCCAAAGCAGTATTACTTATACCCGGCTCATGCCCGTCTTCAAGTCATTGGAAGAAATCAGGGCGGAGGACATTTCCTTTGAGCCAGCAAAACCGCTGAAAAACCCCGGCGCTATTTACTATTACAACAACTATATCTTCATCGGTGAGCCGGGCGAAGGGGTGCATGCCATCAACAACAACGACCCTCAAAACCCAGTGAACGAGTATTTTATCGCCATTCCCGGCAACGAAAGCTTTGCCATCAAGGACGGCCTGATGTACGCTTCCAGCTATATTGACTTGCTCACCATTGCACTGCCAAGCACAAATTTGCCATCAACTGCCGATATGCCTAGCTTGATTGGGCGCACGGAGAATGTTTTCCCGGCCCTTTGGGTGGATGAAGCCAACCATCAAATAGCCGTCGCCTACGAAGAAATGACCCTGACCGAGGACGTGGAATGCGGAACCTACGGCAATTTTTACCGAACCGACGTTGGCGATTTTTTTGACATTGGCCAAGCTGACAAGTTCTACGGTGATGCAGAAGTGCTGGCAAACAGCGCAGATGATGGTGCTACGGGCGTTGGAAACACAGGAGTCGGAGGCTCCTTGGCCCGTTTT
>JADLHE010000341.1 GCA_020848965.1 Saprospiraceae bacterium | reverse complement strand
TCAGTGGCAAAAGTAGGCAATCCGTTTGGTATGGTGAAAAATGCGATTGATTGTTTGATTATTACCATTGATGAATTGTTGCGATTGTTTAATTGCTACTGAGATTCGTATGACAATCTAACAATTATAAAAATTAAACCCTCAAATCAACCCCTCATCCAAGAAGCTGTAATACCCGCCATCAGCGATGATGATATGGTCAAGCAGGGGCAGCCCAATGGCTTCGCCCACCGTTTTCATCTTTCTTGTGAGGTCAATATCTGCTTGGCTGGGGCGCAGCGTTCCGCTGGGGTGGTTGTGCGCCACGATGATGGCGGCGGCCATGCCTTCCAGTGCCTTTCGGAACACGATTTTGGCGTCCATGATGGTGGCGTCGGTGCCGCCAACGCTGAGCTTGGTTTTTCCGATGACCTTGTTCTTTTTCGACAAAAAAAGCACCCAGGATTCTTCGTGCGGGAGGTCAATGAGCAGGGGAGCAAGGATTTGGTAAGCATCCCGGCTACCCCTGATTTCGGGTCGGTCGGGCAGGTCGGAGGCGGTGCGGCGGCGGCCCAGTTCCAGTGCTGCCGCAATGGTGATGGCCTTTGCCTCGCCGATTCCCTTGAACTTCATCAGTTCGGCGATGGGGCGCTTGCCAAGGTCGTTGAGGTTTTTGCCGACGGAATCGAGGATGCGTTGCGACAGCGATACCGCCGACTCGTCACGGCTGCCGGAGCCGATTAAGATGGCAATGAGTTCGGCATCGGAAAGGACTTGGCGGCCTAGGGCCAAGAGTTTTTCACGGGGGCGGTCGTCTTCGGCCCAAGCGGTGATGGGCAGGTTTGGAAGTGGAGGGTAATTGGCCATAGTATGCTGTGTTTGTTCGTTGTTTTCTCGATGCGAATTTAAGTTGTTGTCGCATTTTCCGAAACAATTCAGCAAAAAAATACGGCCAAGGCTTTACCAGTTTTAAAACTGTCTTCCTTACCTACTATTATAAGGTGAACGTAGCATCAAACTTGAACGGCAGGCTGCTATTGTTCAAAGGAATTTCAAGATTGCCTTGCACCCGCCAATGGGTTTCATCTATTTTTTGGCCTTGCATGCAGCCGCTGGAGGGCTGATTGAAACGGGTATCAAAGCAATAGCATGCGTTCTGGTAGCGAAGGTTCAACAGGTTCAGGTCGTCGCCCTCCACCGAAAAGCTCTCTTGGAGTGCATCCACTTCAAAATAAAGCGATTTTTTCAATTCATCATCGGCAACCATTGCGGAGCCTTCGGTTTCGAGCGTCAGTTCAAACACCAGCTTATCCCCTTCTTTGATGGAAGCCGAGCCGCTGTGTTCATCATTGGCGTACTCGATTTTGGAGTCCTTGAGCAAATTGAACTGGCATTGCCAATTGTTGGGGCATTCGTTCGTCGAAACGTCCGACTCGCCCTCGGCAAGGCAGGTAAAATTGCAGTTGGGGCAATCTGGCAGTTTAACGTCGTCGTTGGATTTGCAGGAAAAGAACAAGGCAACAAGCACAAAAATGGAAATGGCAAAAGCTTTTTTCATCGTTTGATTTTTTATTACAGACGGAGTATCTGTCACAAATCGTTGGGCAAAAAAATGGCGCAAACCCCAAACAAAGGGATTTGCGCCATTTTTTTGCATTTTGGGTATTGGGCTTACTTCCCAGCCGCCTTGGCCACGGCTTTCTCCAGTTCCTCTTCATCGCCGGGCACGTAGCCGCTGTGCTCGAAGATGATGCTGCCGCTTTTGTCAACCACCAAGGTCTGCGGGATGCTCTGGAAGTTGAAGGCATTGCGCATTTCGTCTTCGTTGCCGGCCAATATTTTGTATTCCCAGCCCTTTGATTCCACTATGCCGGGCACTTTGGGCAGGGCACGTTGGTTGTCAATGGTAATAGCGAGCAGTTCTACATTGTATTTTTCTTGCCATTCTTCGTAGTATTCAGAAACGGTGTCCAATTCTTTTTTGCAAGGTGAGCACCACGTTGCCCAAAAGTCAATAATGAGGGTTTTGCCGCTTTTTGCGGCGTAATCCTTGAGGTTGACCACTTGGCCGTCAAGGGTTTTCACGTTCACATCCGGCACCGATTTTTGCGCTGTAGCAACCATTGCGAAGCACAGGATGATGAACATGGAAATTGTCGTCTGCTTCATATTTTTCCTTTTTGAATGGTGAAAGTTAATATTCTGAAATTCCATTGGCTACCTTTGAGCCGTAAGGAGAGTGCAAAATTACCCGTAATTCCATTGCAAACAATAAATTTTTATATGATTAACCAGCCCTTAACTTCTCCTTTGGGCTTTTGTAAAATTACCGACCAACATGATTCCAAGATTTTGGCTGCCCATCTTGCTGTTAATGCTCAGTTTTCAGGCTGCTACAGCGCAGGAGGCAGATAACGAAAAAGAAAACACCAACCAAGGCCGTATTTCTGGCAACCTACAGCTCAACGGCAATTTCTTCATGCGGGACTCGCTGATTGGCGCAGCCAATACCCCGCAATACGACCGCCAGCTCTTCGGTGCCGACTCGTGGCTGAACCTCAACTACCAGAACTGGGGCTTCGACGTGGGCATCCGTTTTGACATGTTCAACAACTCCAACCTCTTGAACCCGCTCGGCTCCTTCACGGGCGTGGGCATTGGCCGCTGGTATGTGTCCAAGAAAATAAACAAGCTCGGCATCACGGGCGGCTATATCTATGACATCATCGGCAGCGGCATCATCTTCCGGGCCTACGAAGAGCGGGCACTGGCCATTGACCAAGCACTGTACGGCATAAAAACCACCTATGATTTGGGCGAAAACTGGAAGATAAAAGGCTTTGTTGGCCGCCAGAAGCAACAGTTCAGCAGCTATTCAAGCGTCATTCGGGGCGGCTCCATTGATGGCTTTGTCGGATCCGACTCCTCGAAGGTGACGCTGGCCCCAGGCTTCGGTGTGGTTGCCCGCACCCTCGACGACAACTCCATGAACAACCTCGTGGCCACACTGAACACCTACTCCAAGGCTGATGTGGTCGAGATGTTCCCCGACACCCTCGGCAAGGAAGGCCCCAACTACAATGCCTATGCTGCTTCGTTTTACAACACCCTGACGGCTGGCCCCTTCACATGGTATTTGGAGGCTGCGCTGAAGTCCAAAGAGGTCATCTTCGACCCATTTGCGAAGCGATACACCGTCTCTGGCGACACGGTGCTAGGCAGGTACGTGAATAAACCGGGAAGCGTGCTGTACACCAGCTTGAGCTTTGCAAAAAAGGGGCTTGGCCTTACGGTGGAGGGCAAACGCACGGAGAATTTCGATTTCCGTACCCGCCCGCAGGAGCTGGGCGTGAGGGGCTTGATGCACTATATACCGCCCATGACGAGGATGAACACCTACAGGCTATTGGCTCGCTATGCGGCTGCCACGCAGTTCATCGGGGAGCAGGCTTTTCAGGTGGACGCAAGCTATAAGGTGAACAAGAAACTGAACCTAACTGCCAATTTCTCCAATATCACCAATTTGGACGGCGACCAGCTTTACCGGGAGATATTGGCGGAAGCCTATTACAAATATCAAAAAAAATGGACCCTGACGACGGGCGTGCAATTGCAGGACTATAACCTGGAAGTGTATTTCGGCAAACCGGGCGCTGCCCCTGCCAAGACCATTACGCCGTATTTTGATTTCCTTTACAAATTCAACCCAAAGACCTCCATCCGTTTTGAATCGCAATACATGATAATGAGCGAAGAGCACGGCGAGCTTTCCGATTACGGCTCATGGGTTTTCGGCTTGGTGGAATTCACGCTGGCACCGCATTGGGCCGTCACGGTATCCGACATGTACAACAGAGACCCCGGCAAGGCATCGCCCATTGACCCAAAAACCGGGGAGCAAGCAAAAATCCATTACCCACGCTTCGATGTTTACTATACACACAAGGCCAATCGGCTTTCGATTAGCTATGTGAAGCAGGTGCAAGGCGTGGTATGCTCCGGTGGGGTATGCCGTTTGGAGCCTGCTTTCAGTGGGGTAAAAATGTCCATTAATTCGACGTTTTAAGGATTGTCTAATTGCTTGATTGTTAAATTGTTATTCGTAACAGCCCAGCAATCCAACAATCCCAGCAATCCAACAATCCCAGCAATCCAACAATCCCAACAATTTCAACAATCCTTTAAGATGAAAAAGCATTTTCTTTTCCTCTTCGCTGCCGCAATGCTTCTTAGCGCTTGCAAAGAAATAGCGCCAGCGGTAACAGGCTCCATGGGCGGGGACAATACCGAAAATCCCGTCGAGGACCAACTTCGACAGGTAATCATTGAAGAATTCACTGGTGTCCGCTGCGTGCAATGCCCGGCAGGCTCCGCCACGATACAAGACCTTTTGGGGCAACATGGCGAACGGCTGGTAGCTGTGTCCATCCATGCCGGAGGCTTTTCGCCACCCTACCCTGCCAGCGAGTATGATTTCCGCACCGCCGAGGGCGACCAACTCATCAACTACCTCGACCCGCCCTTCTCGTTCCCTTCGGCAGTGGTGAACCGCAAACTGTACCCCGGACAAACGGACAGGCAGCTCGACCAAGGCGATTGGGCCGGATTTATTGCCTCAGAACTGGCCATTGCACCGAAGGTGCGCATCAATATTGAACCCGATTTTGCGAGCAGCAGCCGTGAACTAAAGGCTAAGGTGACGCTCTACGTGGACGAAGCCATCACAGACCCCGATGTGCGCCTCAGCCTTATGATTACGGAAAGCGACATCAAGGATTTGCAATTGGTGCCCAGCAGTTCAACCCCCATTCCCGACTATACCCATCGCCATGTGCTCAGGGGCATGTTGACCAATTACGACGGCGACCAGCTCACCGAAACCTTGTCGGATGGGTCGGTGATAGAAAAATCGTTCAGCTTTACCATGCCAGCCGATTGGGACGAAAACCACTGCGAAATCGTAGCGGTGGTCAGCCTTGCTGGCACGAACAAGGACGTGCTGCAAGCCCATCAAGTGCATGTTGTTGAGTAAACTTTATGAGTTGATGTGGGTTTTGGTAAATTTGATAAGGGTTGATAGGCTGATTAGCTATCAACCCTTATCAACTTCATGAACCCTATCAACCTTATGAAAAATGGCCATCCAGTATCCGTTCCGTAGAAAAAGAAATTTCAAAGAGACCGATGACCTCGGTTTTGGCACCCGCATCATTGGGGAAAAAGACAGGCTCATTGCCAAGGATGGCAAATTCAACGTGGTGCGGGTGGGGCTGAAAACATGGAGCCCCTACCAAGACCTCGTAGAGATGACGTGGGTGCGTTTTTTTGGGGTCGTCATTGCTTTTTTCGTGGTGGTCAATGTGGTGTTTGCGCTCTTGCTCAATTGGATTGGCATGGACTGCCTCAACGGTGTGCAAAAAGGCAGTTGGCTGGAAAATTTCGAACAGGCTTGGTTTTTCAGCGTGCAAACCTTCACGACCGTTGGTTATGGCAGTATCAACCCATCGTGCATTTCCACCAATTTTGTAGCAGCGACCATCGCCCTTGTGGGCCTCATGTCGGCAGCTTTGGCAACGGGGCTTTTGTTCGTCCGTTTTTCAAAACCAACATCGCAACTCGTTTTCAGCAAAAATGCCATTATCACGCCCTACCGGGATGGCACGAGTTTCCAGTTTCGGATAGCCAATATGCGCAACAGCCGCCTCATCAATTTGGACGTGAAGCTCACGATGTCGTGGGTGGAGCCCAACGAAAGCGGCACGATGTCCCGCAAGTTCGCCCGGCTGAAACTGGAGCGGGAAAAAGTGGTGATGCTACCGCTGAACTGGAACATCGTTCACCCGATTGACGAAGAAAGCCCATTTTGGGAGCGCAGCCCCGAAGATTTGGCGGCAATGAACGTGGAGGTCATCGTGCTGATTGAGGCTTTCGACGAGGTGTTTTCCCAGACCATCTTTGCCAATAGCTCTTATTGCGACGAGGAGTTTTTGCACAACGTAAAATGGAAGCAGATGTACTACCCCGACCCAAGCGGCAGCGGCAAGACGATTTTGGATTTGGCGAGGATTGATGAAACAATGCCTATTGTTTGACGGATGAAGGGGTTAGCACCTCCCCTTCACCCAATCGTTTTTTCATCTAAAAAACTTCCGCTCAAACACAGACTCATTGCCCACGGCATCCCTCACCACGAGCCTGAACTCATGCTCGCCGGGCGTGATGACCGCATCGTTGAAGTAGTGGGTGATGGTTCCGTTCTTTTTGTCGTACTCCATCAAAACCCACTGGCCATCCACATGGGCCTCGTAGGTAAGCGGCTCTACATCGGGCGATGTGGCCACGTTGTCACTTATCTTAAAGCTGAATTTCTGGTAATTTTTCATGTTCTGCCCAAAGACCAACTGCCGGATGGTGGGCGGCGTCACATCCACCATAATGGCATAACTGCCCAAGCCTCGCAC
>JADLHE010000340.1 GCA_020848965.1 Saprospiraceae bacterium | reverse complement strand
GCACATGTTTTCCGAAACCACCAAGTCTGGTTATATGGCCCGGTTTACTTCCAAAACCAAGCTGATGGAAGTGAAAAAAATATTCAACGACGGATATTGGAAGATAAACCTATACAGGTCGGGAAAAATGGTGACCTATATTGCCTCAAAGAAAACAAAAGAGCGCATACCTAAACTAAATCACGATTTGTTCAGCTTGTTTTGATTGGTTGGAAATAGTTTGCCAATATTTGATGTACAGGTAACCCTTGTGAAGTGTAAGTTTGGTTCATATTGGTCGAACAGGTCTAAGAAACTGATTAACCTTTAAGCATAGCTAAAAATGAAAAACACTCTATCTTGCCTAACTGCCATGATGATGTTACTTTCATCATTGGCCTATTCTCAAATCAATTGGACAGCACTAGAACCAGGAATGAATGGTGTTCGGTACGAAGTCAAGTACATGACCAAAACTTTCGTAAAAGTAGATAATAAGGTAGTGCAAGACAGTATCCCGAATACCATAAAATCGGAAATGGATTTTAGGGTGGTGGATGCCTTGGGAAATGAAAAAATTGGGGAAATAGTCTATAACAAGGTAGATATTCCCGGATTTGGTGGTGAGGATAATAGGTTTTTTAAAGAATTTTTGGAGATACCAACGTATGTCAAGCTGAATAACTCGTATTTTAATACCAAGATATTCGAAAAGGCAGTCGGGGAGGGGACGATTTTTGAACAATTCTATTTAGTGATGACAGCTCCCCTAGAATCAATATTGAATATCGGGCTACCTGCCAATGGGTTCGAGGCGGATGCAAAATGGCAGTTAACCCGATACGATACCGCTCAATTTAAAGGAGAGACTGCGATATCCATCAGCGAATATAAATATCAATTAATGGGCTTTAAGGATACCTTGGGGCATCAATGCGCCATCGTGAACTACCATACCAGTTCCAATAAGCTCCCGATTTCGCCCGAAATGCTGGCATTGGCTGAAGAAATCAAAATGATGAGCGAGTACACTTCCGATACAAAAGGCAGGATATTGGTGGATAAAACAACTGGATTGCCCATTGCGCATAAAATTTGGCGACGGCAGAAGATGGATGCCCTGATGAATAAGGAAGTAATGAAAATGAATGCTTTGGAGGAAATAGAAATGGTGTTGAAGGAGAACAACTTGGTTGGCCGCCGCACCGAAATGGCGGCAAAACTTTCCGAGATATACCACCATAATATGACGAAACTGCCAGCAGGCACTATCAATGAAAAATTGGCCAATAATCCTAAAATTAGACTGATAGCTCCTGTGCAATGGAGCGAAATTTATGAAAATGAGGCAGGCACTCGGTTCTGGCTTGAAGGCTTGGGTAAAAGTACGCTGGTAGATAAGGACGGCAATACTATTTTAAACCCCGACAACTATGGGCTATCTGCTTGGGATAAAAACGATTTCTTTGAGGACGGCTATGGGGTGGTCAGGGTAAAAGGACGTTACGAAATCATTGCGAGGGATGGCAGCCACATACCAATTGACAAAAAATATGAATCGGTAAAACCTTTTTATAAAGGAAGGGCTGTCGCAAAATTGGAGGATAAATTTGGTGGCTTGCGGGGGCTGATTGATTCTACTGGCAAAGACGTAATTGAGCCAATGTACTCCTCTATTGAAGAATTTAGCCAGGGCCTAGCTAAGGTTAACAGGGACTCCAAACAGGGAATCATAGATTTTAATGGAAAAGTAATCGAACCATTGAATGCTAATATTTTTATAACGAGCCAACGGCCTTATGGCTTTACGATTATTGACAAACAAACAAAAAAACAAACCCTGATTTCGCCATACGCCGGCGGTAAAAGGTTGGAAGGGCTTGATAATTATCCTAAATTCAGTGAGGGGGTAGCAGTGGTGTCTAAAGAAAAAAAATACGGTATAGTGGATAGTACCTGCGCCATAATTGTGCCTTTTGAATTTGATTATATATCGGACTATAAAAATGGTGGGTTGATTGCCTCTAAAAATAAGCAGTATGGTGTATTTGATAAAACGGGCAAACTTGTTGTTCCACTTGAGTTTGAGAGAATCTCTAACACGCCAGAACCCAACCTTTTCTATGTTTCGAAAACTGGCAAAATGGGTTTGATGGCAAATGATGGAAGTACAAACATTCCACTTGAATACACTAGCATCGAACAGGCTTCAAATGGCGTTTGGGAAGTGTCAAAAGATAACAAATATGGACTTTTAAACTCAAAAGGTGAGGTGCTCTTGCCTATTGAATATGACAGGATTGATTGTGTGAACAAGGCGCTAGGATGGGTTCGGGCGACTAAAAATTCTAAAAATTATTTCATCACTAACGGTTATAGTGACATTACAGAATTGAGCGAACAAGACTTCTTTTTGCCATGTGATATGGAGTCTGATGTTGCAGTGCGTGTGGATAGCTTGGATAGATACGGCTTGTATGACATGAAGGGTAATGTCATCCTGCCCAACGAATATGACCATATTGCGAGCCTAAATGCACATGCATTTGTGGTAAAAAAAGGGAAAACAACTGGCATTGTGGACAATAAGGGCCGATTTGTGCAGCCTTTGCAAGCAATGGAAATAACGAATGCCAAGTTTGTGGATAAATTCTTCATCTATGAACTGTCGGGAAGGCAAGGCATTTTGGACAGTCAGGGCAATACCATCGTAGAGCCGCTCTTTGATGAAATTATAATAACCGATAGTGGTGCCATTCAAGTGAGCTTGGATGGCCGATTTGGCATCATCAAACTCAAAGATTTGTAAGCAAAAACGTTTATGCTCAATCAATTGTCACTGAAAAGAATCCGACAAGCCAGCTTGGGCATTGTCCTCGCTTTGGGTGCTTTGGCGAACAGCCTCCATGCCCAAACCCCCAACTTCGCCATCATCGCCTATTATGCTGGTGACGACAAGGCCATTGATGGCTATCCCGTTGAGAAATTGACCCATATCATTTACAGCTTTTGCCACCTGAAAGGCAACGAACTGGCCGTTGACAACCCGCAGGACAGCCTCACCATTCGGCACTTGGTCTCGCTGAAGGCCCGGAATCCCAAGCTGAAAGTCTATCTCTCGCTTGGCGGCTGGGGCGGCTGCAAACCCTGCTCCGATGTGTTTTCGACGAAAAAAGGGCGAAAGGATTTTGCTAAATCGGTGAAGGCCCTGCTGAAAACCTATGGAGCCGACGGCCTCGACCTCGACTGGGAGTACCCAGCCATAGAAGGCCACCCCGGCCATCCTTGGAAGCCCGCCGACCGGCCCAATTTCACCGACCTGGTCAAGCGGCTGCGCAAGGAACTGGGCTGGAACCACGAGCTGAGCTTTGCCGCAGGCGGCTTCACGGAGTTCTTGGAGAAATCCATCGAATGGAAACGGGTCATGCCCCTGCTCAATTACGTGAACCTCATGAGCTACGACCTCGTGAACGGCTACAGTACGACCACAGGCCATCATACGCCCCTTTATTCAAACAAAGCCCAAATGGAATCCACTGACCATGCCGTGCGCTACCTCGACTCCATCGGCGTGCCCATGCAAAAACTCATCATCGGGGCGGCTTTTTATGGGCGGGTATGGGAAAACGTGCCGAACCTCAACAACGGCCTCTACCAGTCCGGCAAGTTCAAGCGGGGCGTGTCGTACCATGCAATGGGGAAATACCTGATGGAAAATCCTGGTTTTCAAGACTATTGGGACGATGTTGCGCAAGCGCCCTACCGCTACAACGCCGAGCGCCAACTCTTCATCACCTACGACGACCTGCGCTCCGTCGCCCTGAAAACCCGGTACGCCCGTGAGAAAGGGCTAGGCGGCATCATGTTCTGGCAATTGGCCGAGGATATTGCTACGCAACAAAAAACGGGAACGGCGACGGGTAGTGCCGAGCAGGCCAAGGGGCTGTTGGATGCGATTTTTGAGGCGGCGAAATGATTTTTTGTAGCGGTGAAAAATCATCTCGTCGCCTCAAAACCTAAGTTTTTTTGACAACTCTTACCTCATCACCACAATTTTCTCCGTGCTCAATCTTGCGCCAGCATTCAGGGCATTCAGCAAGTAAAAACCAGCGGGCAGGGTGCTCAAATCCAGTGTGGCTTGGTTGGCGCTTGGTGTCACAGCGGATTTGTGCATCAATTGGCCATTCAGCGATACTATTTCGAGGTCGGACACAAGGCCGGCGGGCATTTTCACCGTCAGCAAACCGGAAGTGGGGTTTGGAGAGACCGTGATTGGGATACTGCTGCGCTCCACGGTGGCTGAAACAGCTTGCGTGCATTGGCCCATTGCTGTGAAGCAATTATCAAAAATTGCTTGTGCTGCATCGGCTTGCAGGTACATGCCATCCAAATTTTCCTGCACGCTGCCTTTGGGCGCTTGGAAGAAGGAATAGCCCAGTATCATCTCGTTTCCAGCGCCCGGTTGTAGTTTGAAAGGGCCATAAGAAGCAACGACTTTGCGGTCGCCGGGTGTGTTGACTGCACTTAATTCCGACCAATCGGCGGGGTCGTTTGGGTTGCCATCGTAGAGGAAGCCGTTGTTTGGGCTTACGCTGCCATTCTCGTATAAGCCTTGCAGCAGGTTGTAATATTCAAAGGGATTGGCAGGCCCTATGCCCGCTACAGGCATGACGTGGGAGAGCGGTATTTCGGCATTGTTCAAATCACTACGTGGGCCCCTGTACATGTCCACGGACATGGTAGGGGGATTTGCGCCAAAGCCGCCCTCGTCCTCATTGTCGCCGTTGTAAGCAAATATCATGGAACGCTCACTGTCGCTGCCGAAGAAATCATCGGAACCATTGCCGATTTCAAAGTCCGTGAAATTGCCAAAATAGAACTGATTAATATCCTCAAACGCCCTGTTGATGGTTCTATAGCGCACAAAAATCGAATTGCTCAATGGCGATTCTTTGCAATTGTAGGCAAACACAGTGCATTGAATCTCGATATGGGCAGCGTCCATGCCAGATTGTGTGTGGGGTTTCACATCGTTGAAAACGAACCAGAGTATTTCATCTGGAGTCAAGGGAAGCGAATCTTCGCAGCCTCTGATATAGGCCATAGGGATATCGCCATCAGTTGGGTCGTAGCTTGCATCCTGGTTGAAGTCGAGAAAATCGGCCAATCCCTGATAGGAGTTGGTTGGGAGCGATGCTCCATTGTGGTAGCTGGAGAAATATGGGTTTCCTTTT
>JADLHE010000339.1 GCA_020848965.1 Saprospiraceae bacterium | reverse complement strand
CAGCTCAGTTGGAACTTCACTTGGCGGCGGCTGGCCATCGAGGACACAACGCTGACCAAACTCGACCCTTCGGACACCTATCTCGGCCGCCTTGATTATATGCTCAACCTGCTGAAAGGCGTGGTGCAAAGCAATACCAGCTACGAAATCGGCTCGGGGCAGGAGCGGCGGGTGGAGTTCACCTACTTGCAGGTGCAGCCGGGCGAGGGCACGCACCTCTGGACCGACCGCAACGCCGATGGCAAGGTGCAGTACGATGAGGTGGAAATCGCCCCGTTCCCCGATGTGGCCAATGCCGTGCGGGTGACTTCTTTCACCGATAATTTCATACGCACCAACAACGTGACCTTCAACCAAAGCCTGCGGCTGGAGCCAAAGGCCATGTGGTTCAATGTAAAGGGAATGAAACGTTTTTTGAGCAAATTTTCTACTCAAAGTAGTTTGCAAATAACCCGAAAGGTGCGGCAATTGGACGGGGTGAGCGCTTGGAACCCCTTTGAGTTGGACGTGGCCGACACGGCCCTAGTTAGCACCCGCTCCTCCGCATACAACACGCTGTTTTTCAACCGGGCCGACCCCAAATACGACGTGCAATTGGGCATGTCCGACAACCAAAACAAGCTGGTGCAGACGCAAGGTTTCGAAAGTAGGCGGCAGCGAACACAGTTCGTAAAAACCCGCTGGAATGTGACGAAGTCCATCAGCTTTCAATCAGAATTGAGCTTTGGCGTGGACGAACAAGGCTCGGAGCAGTTTGCCAGCAAGCGTTACAAAATCGAATCTTGGGAAACGGAGCCGCAACTAACCTGGCAGCCTTCGAACAATTTCCGAATGGGCGTCACTTGGCGGCACAAGCAAGCCGAAAACCGCCTTGATACCCTCGGCGAGAGCGCACGCACCAACGATATGAAATGGGAAGCGACTTTTAACCAAAGCGCCACCACAAGTCTGCGTTCCGAGTTTTCCTTCGTAAAAATAGACTTCACGGGGCAGGCGAACTCGCCCGTGGGCTTTGCGTTTTTGCAGGGGCTGCAAAACGGCAAGAACTTCATTTGGAACATCACCCTCGACCGACAGGTGGCGAAGAACATCCGCATGGGCATCACTTACGAGGGCCGAAAAACGGGGGATGCGAGGCTGATACATGTGGGTCGGGCACAGGTGGGGGCGGTGTTTTGAGTTGGATTCTGGCTGTTCATGCAATTTGCGCAGCACCGAAGCCTAGCCATTATTTGACAGTGTCTCCGAAATATCCGTCCTCCTTGCCTGCAAAGCAGGAATCAGCGCAGCGACGAAGCCAACGGCCAGCGCACCGAGGAGCAGCCAGCCTTCTTCCGGCAAAAACTGCGTGCCACTGAACGAATAACGGTAGGTGTTTTTCATGAACCCAGCCAGAATGCCCATGCTGAGGTGGCTCAACAGGATGCCCAGCACGTAGCCCATTGCGGCCAGCAACAAGCCTTCGGTAATAATAAGTTGAAAAAGGGTGCCACGGGAGCCGCCCATCACCCGCATCAGGGCAAGTTCGTAGCGGCGGTCGCGCAGCGAGGAGTAAAGTGAGATGAAAATGCTCAGGCCGGACACCACCACGATGACCCAGGCCAGCGCCTTCAGTGCATCGGCACCAAGGCCGAGGTTGGTCTGCAAACGGGCAATCTCGATGGGCGGGCTGGCGGCCATCAAGTCGGTGTTTTCGTTGATATTGCGGCCCATGTTCAGGGCTTGGATATTGGTTCGGCTACGAAACCTGACGAGAATGGCCGTGATGTCCTTGTCCGTCTGTTCCATCAGTTCCAATCGTTGCTGTTGCGCTAATTGACTGATTGTCAAGGAATCGTATTTCGTTGGGGCAACTTTCGTGTGCTCGTGCCCCTCGTGGTCGTGGCCTTCATGCTCCCCAGATGAAGCTGAATCCTTACTGCCCACTGCCAACTGTCGAACTGTCGAACTATCTATACTCGCCTCGTCGGGAGACTGCCCGCTGCCAACTGTCGAACTGCCATCTTCATGGGCGTGTGATTCCCAAATACTCTCGCTGGGCGTCAAAATCAGTTGGTCAATCACCGAGCCAGCAGGCTGGAGGATGCCAACCACTTTGAAATCATGCTCGTGCTCTTCGATGCCCTCCACCAAGCCATGCGAGCTTTTGAAGGTGTCGCCGACGTGGAGGTGCAATGCCGATGCCACATCCGCTCCCACGGTTGCCTCCATTGGGTTGGCCCATAGGTTGCCTTCGGCAAGGCTGGCGTTGTAAAACTGAAGGATGTCGTAGGTCGTGCCAACGATGCGGTAGTTCCGGTAGCTATCACCGAGCGAAAGGGGCACCACCTGCTTGAGTAGGGGGTGTTTTGGATTGAGGAACGCCTTGCATTTTTCGATGGAAATATTGCCCGTGGGGTTGTCCACGTGGTACATGGCGCAGAGAATCATCTGGAGCGGGCTGCCCTTGGCGCCCAGCACGAGGTCCACCCCGGCGAGGTTCTTGTTGAACCGCTCTTCGATTTGGTGGTTGAGATTGAGCAGCAGCGAAATCAAACCCACGCCCAGCGCAAACAGGATGAGCGAGAGCGCCATGTTCAATGGCTTATTGACGAGGTTTTTCCAGCTTAGTTTTAGCATGAATGATTGTTTCAACCATACGAGATTCCATGAAGCGATGGTGATTAGCCGCCCTGCTCCTCCCGCAGTTTCCTCCTTAAAATCTTGCCCACATTTGTTTTAGGTAGTTCTTTCCTGAACTCAACGGATTTTGGCACTTTGTAGCCCGTCAGGCCGGTGCGGCAATGCTCAAGCAGTTCTTTTTCAGTGAGCGAATTGTCTTTTTTTACGACAAAAATCTTCACCACCTCGCCCGATTTTTCGTCGGGAACCCCAATGGCCGCACACTCCAGCACTTTCGGGTGCTCAACGACAACATCCTCAATTTCATTCGGATACACATTGAAGCCAGAAACAAGTATCATGTCCTTCTTTCGGTCCACAATCTGAAAATAGCCGTCGGGGTGCATCAAGCCGATGTCGCCCGTGCAAAGCCAGCCATCCTTCACGGTCTGGGCCGTGGCGTCGGGGCGGTTGTAGTAGCCCTTCATCACTTGGGGGCCTTTTATCTGTATTTCGCCCGTTTCGCCTTGCGGCAATGGGTTTCCGGCTTCGTCCACGATGCGCATATCGGTAGAGGAGACGGGCAAGCCTATACAGTTGGGCCTGCCCGAACCGTCGAGCGGGTTCACGCTGGCCACGGGCGAGGACTCCGTCATGCCGAAGCCTTCCACGAGGGGGGAACCGGTCACCTTGCGCCATTTCTCCGCTACTGCCCGTTGCACGGCCATGCCGCCGCCGAAGCCGAATCGGAGGGAACTGAAGTCCACCGAGGCAAAGTCTGGGTAGTTCAGCAATGCGTTGAACAAGGTGTTCACCCCCGTCATGATGGTCACTTTGTGGTTCTTGTACTCCTTTATCACCGAGGGCAGGTCACGGGCATTCACTACAAGCACAGTGAGCGCCCCAAGGCTGAACAGCGCCAAGCAATTGACCGAAAAAGCAAAAATATGGTACAGCGGCAGGGGCGATAGCCCAACATCCTCCGTCCCAATCTGCGCCGTGCCGATCCAAGCACGAATCTGCATCATGTTCGCCACGAGGTTGCGGTTGGTGAGCATGGCGCCTTTGGCCACGCCAGTAGTACCGCCCGTGTATTGCAGCGCAACAACATCTTCGGGATTGTGCTGGAAAGGCTTAATGGTGAAGCGCTTGCCTTGGTCGAGGGCGTAGGAGAATGTGACCGTGTTGGGCAGGTTGAAATTTGGGACCATGCGTTTGATGTAGCGCACGGCAAAGTTCACGAAGATGCCCTTAAAGCCCAACATTTCACCGATACTGGTGACGATGATGGTTTTGATTTGTGTGTCGGGGAGCACTTCTTGCAGGTTTGCAGCGAAGTTTTCACAAATGACAATCGCCTTTGCGCCAGAATCCGTGAATTGGTGACGCATTTCCCGTGGCGTATAAAGTGGGTTGGTGTTCACGATGACCAAGCCAGCCCTCAAGCAACCGAACAAGGCGATGGGATACTGCAAAAGGTTGGGCATCATCAGCGCCACCTTGTCGCCCGGCTCAAGCCCCCTCGAATGCAGGTAGGCCCCAAATTGGGCGGAATACTTGTCCACTTGGGCATAAGTCAGCGACTTCCCCATGCAGTAAAAGGCTTTTTGGGTTGGATATTTTTTGAACGTTTCATCCAATAGCGCCACCAATGATGGGTAGGCATTTTCATCAATGTTTG